>JAPLMV010000061.1 GCA_026386835.1 Planctomycetota bacterium
CCTGACCTGATTGAGCAAATGCAAAAGCAGGCAGTGAATTTCGGCACAGAGATAAAGGGCAGCAGCGAGGTTACAGCCCTGAAAAAACTTTCCGAAGGCAATATCGAAGTGACCTGCGATAAAACGAAATATGCCGCAAGAGCCGTTATACTTGCGCCAGGCAGCGATTACCGCAAGCTCGGCGTTCCCGGTGAGGCGGAGTTTCGCAATGCCGGCGCAGGCGTCAGTTACTGCGGCACCTGTGATGCGCCATTTTTCAGGGGAAGACAGGTTGTTGCTGTCGGCGGAGGAAATAGCGCCGTCGAAGAGACGCTTCACCTTACAAAATTTGCGGCTAAAGTTACAATCCTGCATCGCAGAGACGAATTTAGAGCTACAAAAGTTCTTACCGATGAATTGCTGGCAAAGGCGGCCCAAGCCAATTCAAACCTGATTATAAAATACAGCACAATCGCCACCGCCATCGAGGGCAAAGGCAAAGTGCAGTCGGTCAAGCTGAAAAATGTAAAAACCGGCAGCGAAGAAAATTATCCCTGTGACGGTGTGTTTATATTCGTTGGAATGGTGCCCAATACCGGCTTTCTCAAGGGTTTTGTGGATTTGACCGAGAACGGTTTTATCATAAGCGATTGCGCATATCTTCGCACAAAGGTGCCTGGCGTTTTTGCCGCCGGCGATTGCAGGGTCGGCGCTGCGATGCAGCTTGCTACAGCCGTTGCTGATGGCGTTCTTTCAGCGATGATGCTCAAACAGTATTTCAGAGACCCCAACTGGTGGAATGAATCCGTCAGCGACAAACTCCAGCCGCATGGTTGGTAAAAATATCAAAAGGAAATGTCGATGGAGCATATCGGACTGGCGATGATGTGGTATGCAATCTTTGTTGTCTCTTTGACTTTCCATGAGGCATCACATGCTTTTGCCGCTATGAAACTGGGTGACCCGACAGCCTACCACCGAGGCCAGGTTACTTTAGACCCATTGCCGCACATTAGAAGGGAACCGTTCGGAATGGTCATCGTGCCAATAGTTTCATTCGTGCTTGGCGGCTGGATGATTGGATGGGCAAGTACGCCGTTTGACCCATTCTGGGCGCACACATACCGCCGAAGGGCCGCCATGATGGCCTTGGCTGGCCCGCTGGCTAATCTTATTCTTGTATTAACAGCCGCCATAGCAGTACGTTTGGGAATGTTGTTTGGTATTTTTTATTCCCCCGAGAGCATCAGCTTCCATCAAATCACCGCAACAACATCCGCAGGATTCACAAACTCTGCTGCGATATTGATAAGCATTCTTTTTTCACTTAACCTGATACTATTGGTTTTTAATCTGATTCCAATGCCCCCGCTTGACGGCAGTAATATCATTATGCTTTTTCTAAGCGACCGGGCTGCGGAACGATACAACAGATTTTTGGCGCAGCCGACAATCCAGATATTTGGATTGATTATTGCCTGGCAGTCCTTTGGTGCAGTATTTCACCCAATACACAGAATGGCCTTAAATATCCTCTACCCAGGGGCAGGCTACCATTAAGCTTTTATTTCTACGGATGCGTTTGGGTCGAAAGGATTGGTTCTCATCGCAAGTGAGAACAAATAGGGATAATCGTTTTTCAGGTGTTCCATGTGGCTTAGCCACTCGCGTACAAGCAGCTTATATGCCCTTTTGATATCGCCGGCCAGATGCTGATAGTCGGCTTCAGGCAGACTGTGAACGTTTTTTCTATGCGACAATTCTTCTGCGAGATGAAACACGGCCCACAAAAGTTCTGTGAAGGATTCATGCTCAAGTAAATTTGCATTTTCAAGAAGCCCCAGGAGAAATTGGCGTTTGCCGACAACGAGTGTTTTTAGAGCCTCCAGGTCGCCGGCGCGATGGTCTATCTGGTAGTCTCTGTGTTCAACCACTTTTTTTATCGCCTCGAAATGTTTTGGCGACCATTCCTTATCAACAATAAGATGTCTTGATATCTTATCGGCGTTGGTGTCAAAAACGCTGAACAGTCTAAGCAGTTCTGTTCCCGCCTCGCTGAAAAACGCCCCGATGACCATGTTTAATTTTCTAAGAAGCGAGCGTTTCTCCCTGTAGCCAAGCATCTGCTCGATAACCAGCGTTACAAGCAGCACCTGTACGAAGACAAAGCCCATATCCTGAAATATATAAAAAATCACATCGCGGGCGTTATGGAATACCTCATAACTGAGGGTATAGAAGAAAACCGACAGCAGAATCAAAAAAACCGCCAAATAAATCCGCTGCCGCCGAGCGTTGTTTTTCATAATATGTCCTCAACCAGATATTATTTTTAGCGTCTCAATTACTTTAGTAAACTCTTATCGGCAATATCACCATAGGAATGCCCTGGCGATACAATTTTTTCTGCACGGCAAATACTATATGGTTGTGGAGCAGCCGCAAAAGGAAAGAATCCTGCGGAAAAATGAGCTTGCCTCCAAAGAACACCGAGTTCGGAAATCGTTCATACGCCTTCATTGCCAATTGTGCAATCTCATCAATCGCATCAACGCCGACCTCGGAAACTCCTTCTGCATAAAAACCCTGCTTATTCATCAATTTTACGTAGCGGTCGACGTCGCTTTTTACCTGAGTCTGGAGGTGTTCGACTTCCTGTGCGCCTTTAAAATTGCCTGCGTCTATTACCCCTATTTCGACAAAAATGAAATTTTTGAAAACGCCGCCGAACATTTTTATAACATTAAAGAGCGTATGCAATCCGGTGCCGTTAAATCCGCTGACAAGCAGAATTGCCGTTTTGGCACTGGGGTCAAAACTCGGCTGACCGGTTGTTTGTGCGGGTGTATCCAGTTGGGAAAATTCAGCTCTGTCTACAAGTTCGTTAAGCCGGTGCAGAAGTGTCATAACATTATTGTAGTGCCGTTTTATAAGCAGGGCTACTGTAACCAGCGCTCCTGTAATCAGTAATGTTATCCAGCCGCCCTCGAAGAACTTAAATATAATCATCGAAACAAGTATAAAAATAGTGAGAACCAGACCGATTCCGTTGATAAGCAGTTTCTTGAACCAGGCTTTTACTTTAAAGCGTGAATCCCACCAGTGACGAACCATACCACTTTGCGAGAGGGCAAAGGTGATGAAGACATTGATGCTGTAAAGCACGACAAGAAATCCGACAGAGCCTTTTGTAAGGGCCATCAGTACCATCGCTGAGCCGCCCATAATGAGGATTCCGTTATGCGTTACAAGCCGGTCGCTGAGAGCTGAAAACTTTGTCGGAAACCATCTGTCCATGGACATATTGGCCAGCACCCTGGGCCCGCCGAGGAAACCGGTTTGGGCAGCTACAAAAAGAAGCGTCGCCTCTGAAATAAGTGTAACAAATACAAAAGTAATACTAAGGTTTTTTCCCCAGCTTTGCGTTGCCCTCTCAAAGAGAACGGCATTTAGTGTCTTGCCCAGCTGAGGTGTAACCTTAAAAAGTAAATAAGCTAACATCAGCCCCATAACTATAAACGCCAGTGAAAAAGCCATATAACGCATTGTGTGCCTGGCTGTTTCAACTTTTGGTTCCCGTAAAACAGGAATGCCGTTGCTTACCGCTTCAATGCCTGTATAAGTGCCTGCACCCATGCTGTATGCCCGTAAAATCAGAAATGCCACACCAAAGAAGCCGATTTCCGACACACTGCTATGAATATCTTTGCTGGTAGAAGTTACGACTTCCTGCAGATTCGGCAAATGAGTAAATAGTGCATAAAAAATGATAAAAATGTGAGTGGCAAGAAAAATAAGGAAAATAGGCACAAGAGGAAGCACCGATTCCTTTACGCCTCGCATATTCAAGAGTATCATCACGGCAACGACACCAAGGGCAAAGTAGAGTTTGTATACCTGCCAATGCGGCGGCAGGAGACTGCATACCGCATCCGCGCCGCTGGCGATTGAAACGGTAATTGTGAGAACATAATCGATAAGCAGTGCGCAGCCGGACAGCATACCAAGTTTAGGGGACAATAATTTGCTTGCGACAAAATATCCGCCGCCGCCCGTGGGGAAAAGCTCGACAATCTGGGAGTAACTTGCGCTGATGACAAAAATTGTCAGCACTGTGCCGATACCGACAAAGATGCCGAGATACGGGTGCTTACCGAGTGCAATAAAGGCCTCCTGAGGACCATAGCAGGATGAGGACAGGCCGTCGGCGCCCAAACCAACCCAGGCAAAAAAGGCAACCAGTGAAAGTTTGTGAAAAATAGTGGCGTCCTTGGGACTGCGGGACTTCCCTATTATTATATTTTTCAGCGTTTTATTTAGAGTCGGCTTTGGTTCCATAGAAAATAAAACAGTCTTACTTCAACAGTTTTTAGTTTCTTTGACTACAGGTTCACCGCTATTCCTCGTCCGCGTAAGTATTCCTTTATCTGCCTTATGCCGTAGTTCCCGAAATGTGTGATTGACGCCATCAGCACGGCATCTGCCCGACCGTCAACGATTGCATCGTAGAGGTGTTCGAGTTTCCCCGCTCCGCCGGATGCAATAACAGGGATATTCACCGCATCGCTGACCGCTTTATTTAACAGGTTATCGTAACCCGCCTTTGTCCCGTCGGCGTCCATACTTGTCAGTAGTATTTCGCCTGCGCCTAACTTTTCCCCCTTAATCGCCCATTCCACAACATCCAGTTCTGTCGGCTCAGAGCCCGCCTTTATGCACACCTGCCATTTGCCAGGCCGCGTTTTTGAGCGTCTTGCGTCTATCGCCAGCACCACGCACTGATTGCCGAACCGCTGCGCCGCCTCGGTAATAATCTGTGGCGTTTTCACTGCTGCTGTATTTACCGAGACCTTGTCTGCGCCGCTTCGCAGAAGTTCGTCGATTTGTTTGGCGTTTTGTATCCCGCCACCGACCGTAAAGGGAATAAACACCTTTTCCGCAACCTTTTCAACAAGTTCAACAATTGTTTTGCGCGAGCGGATAGTGGCTGTTATATCGAGGAACACCAGTTCATCAGCACCTTCCTCGCTGTATCTTGCGCCAAGCTCCACGGGGTCACCGGCATCACGAAGATTGAGGAAATTGACTCCCTTGACAACCCTGTTGTCCTTGACATCCAAGCAGGGGATTATTCTTTTGGTCAGCATAAGCCGTTTCCGTTTTTATTACAAATTTTTGCAAAATTTCTGAGCACCTGCAAGCCGCTTTCGCCGCTTTTTTCAGGGTGAAATTGCGTCCCGTAAACATTTGCCTTCTGTACCGATGCCGCCAGTTCAAAACCATAATCGGTATAAGCCACTTTTGCTTGTTTGTCTGCAACCTGGGCATAGAAGGAGTGTGCAAAATAAAAATGTCTTTCTTTTCCAAGCCCTTCAAACAAATCCATATCACTTTGCGGCTTTACCAGATTCCAGCCCATGTGCGGCACCACCTGCGTTACCGGGATACCAACAACCTTCCCATGCACCAGACCTAATCCTTTGTACACCCCGTATTCATAGCTTTCGTCGAAGAGCATCTGATAGCCGACACAAATACCAAGCAGTGGCTTACCCGCCGAAGCGGCATCCTTTATCACCGCTGCCAAATCCCCTAATGCGCTTATGGCATACCCAAATGCCGCAACGCCGGGAAGTACCAGCCCTGCCGCATTCTCTATCGTTTTTAGCTCACAGCTAAGCTGTACCTGGCTGCCTATATGCCGGAAAGCATTACACACGTTCCTGACATTGCCGACGTTATAATCAATTACAACTATCATAGCTTATATTAAACCGTAAAAAAGCGATTTCGTCAAATAGGAATAGGAAGTTTAAAAGTTAAAGTGTAAAACTCAAAACTGCAGTATAAAAACGGCTTGTGAGGCATACGTAAGTCCTTATTTGGTAAGATAGGCAAGATTTTGGCGTTAAATTGAGGTTAGTCCTTATGGGATAAGGTGTTAAAGCAAATTTTATGGTTTGCAAAAAATGACAAAAACTGACACGAATTGAGCATTTTTTGACAAAAATCGTTCCCTTTTTAACCGTTTTTTACACTTTTTTACAAAAAAAATCAGTTTTTTTGCACCCCTGTTAAAAAAAGCCCACCTGTGTTAAACGTGTTAAAATGAGTAAGATGGGGAAAAATATTTTTAGCCTCTGCTTTCAACATAATTAATTCTCCTTCATAATTTCATATGCAAGTTCTTCTGTTTCTTGATCCGATTTACGACGTTCAAACCAACTGTAAATAGTCGGCAGTACCAGTAAGGTGGCCAACGTGGAAGTAATAAGGCCGCCGACAACTATAATGGCCAACGGTTTTTGCACTTCTGAACCGGGCCCCGTTGCCAAGATCATAGGTACCAGACTAAAAATCGTTATGGATGCCGTCATCAGGATGGGACGCAGCCGATATTTGCATGCGGTAAGCACTGCTTCTTCTACATTCATACCGGAGGCACGCATTTGCAGAATGCAGGAAACCAGCACGATGCCATTCAGTACGGCTACTCCAAAGAGCACTATAAAGCCGACCGACGCAGGCACCGACAGATATAATCCGGTCAGGTGCAGCGCAAATATTCCGCCCACCATCGCAAATGGAAGCGTAACTATGACCAGTGCAGCAAGTCCGAGTGAATTGAATGTTATAAATAAAAGCAGCAGAATGACTGCAATTATAAGCGGGGTAATTATGGCCAGCCGCCTCATAGCCTGTTTTTGATTTTCAAACTGGCCGCCCCATTCGACATAGTATCCGCTCGGAAGTATTACCTTTTCTTTAATTAGCCTCTGTGCATCGGCAACGAATGAGCCTATATCTCTGCCTTGAATATTAAGTTCTATGGCCATTCGCCGCTGGGCATTATCACGGCTGATCTGGACAGGACCTTCTTCAACGGTTACTTCAGCCAATTGACTCAGCGGAATACTGTAACCCTGCTTCGAATCTATCATAATTTCAGATAGTGATTGTGCTGAATTCCGCGATTCACTCGGCAACCGCAGCACCAGGTCAAATATCCTGCTGTCCTGATAAATTTTTGAAGCCGGTTTGCCGCCCAGTGCTATTTCGATAACATTGAGTACATCACTTACATTCATGCCATAACGGGCGATTTTGTTCCTATTCACTTTGATGGATACATAAGGTTGTCCTGCAATAACCTCTGTGACAATGTCTGTGTTTCCTTTGACACTTGCCAGAACGACAGCAATCTCTCCAGCTTTTTGCTTTAATATTTCAGAATCGTCGCCAAACAATTTGACAATTACCTGTGCTCGTGTACCGGCGACCAGTTCATCTATTCGGCATTGTATCGGCTGGCTGAAACCGTAACTGATTCCTGGAATATCCTCAACCTTAGCTCTCATTTTCTCGAACAGTTCTTCACGGTTTTTTGCATTTTTCCACTCGGATCGAGGTTTGAGTGAACCAACAAAACCAGTCTTTTCAACGCCGCGTGCCTCAATTGCAATACCCGTTTGTCCAGTCTTGCCGATAACAGTCTCAAGTTCTTCAAACTCCATCAACCGTTTCTGCACCATTTGCGCAATCATTGCCGAACGTTCAAGGGAAGTACCCGGCGGAAGTTGAATATCCATATCAAAAGCTCCCTCGTCCATCACGGGTATAAATTCTCTTCCGAGCAACGGCACGCTTGCGACGGCAACAATAATAAGAACAGCGGAAATAGAGACGACGATGGCTCGTCTGCCCATCGCCCAGCTCAGCATAGGTAAATATATGCTCTTAGCCCATTTCATTATTGGGCTTTCTTTTTCATCGCCGATCTTGAGAAAAAATGAGCACAGAACAGGTATGATAAAAATTGAAAGAAACATTGATGCGAATAAGGCTATTGCCACCGTATAAGCAAGAGGCGCAAACATTTTGCCTTCCATACCCCGCAGCATGATAATTGGTATAAATGTTAGCGCAATGATGAACTCGCCGAAAATACTGGGTTTACGAACTTCGAGGACGGCCTTGAATACGGTCGCAAGCTTATGGTCTTTGTTTTTTAAATTGCCCAAATGCCGCTGAACGTTCTCAACCTGGATTATGGTCGCATCGATTATCATTCCGATTGAAATGGCCAAACCTCCCAATGACATCAAATTTGCATTGAGCCCCATATACTTCATTACGATAAATGTGAGCAGCATAGACAACGGCAGCGCAAGAATTACTATCAAGGCGGCACGCAAACTGCGAAGCAGCAGAAACAGCACGATTACAACTAAAACAGCACCCTCGGCCAGAGTTTTAGACACTGTACGTATGCTTTTATCGACTATTTCAGAACGATCGTAGTACGGTTTAAGCTTGATCCTATTGGGCAGCACGGTTGAGGCATTTATTTCCTCAACTTTGTCCTTAACGCGTTTGACTACTTCACGGCTGTTTTCGCCCTTGAGCATCAATACCACACCGCCGACAGTCTCGCCCTTACCGTCTTTGATCGCCAAACCTTGCCTGATTGCATGGCCGGCACTAACATCTGCTACATCCTTAACGAATACCGGCACGCCATCATGGGATTTAAGTACAATATTGCCAATATCTGCTTCATCGCGGATGAGGCCGATGCCACGAATTACATACTGCTCTGCAGGGGTTTCAATTATGTTTCCGCCTACGTTCTGGTTATTCTGTGCGATTGCCTCAAATACATCCTGCACCGAAATCTTATAGGTCAGCAGCTTATCGGGACGTAAGAGTATCTGGAACTGTTTTAAATACCCGCCGAACGAATTGATCTCATTAACCCCTGTCAATCCTTTGAGAATTGGCGCTATCACCCAATCCTGAAGCGTCCGAAGCTCGGTGAGGTATGTAACCTTTTCATTAGGGTCTGATGGCTCTTTTCCCTCAAGTGTATATTGATATATCTCACCCATTGCCGTAGTGATCGGCCCCATTCCGGTTTCGACACCGGCGGGCAGGTTTTCTTTTGCGGATGTCAGCCGTTCAAAAACAAGCTGGCGTGCAAAATAAATATCCACATCATCCTTGAACACAAGTGTAACTACGGACAAGCCGTATTTTGTTATTGAACGCATTGTCTCAAGCCCTGGTATTCCGCGCATGGACATTTCGACCGGGTATGTAACGAATTTTTCAATTTCCAAAGGCGACAGCCCTGGCGCGTTACTTACGATTTCGACCTGTACATTTGTTACATCCGGGAAGGCATCGATGGGCATCGTTTTAAATGCGATTGCACCCATGCCGATTATTGCAACGATGAGAATCATGACCATTAACCTGTTGCTCATCGCAAGACTCATTAATTTTTCAATCATCTTTTAACCTCAAAACAGATTGATAAATGCTTCACAATCAATGTCCGCCGCAAGGGTCTTCATTTGACTTTGTCATTTCTGACTTAAGAGTGAATGCCCCTTTGGCAACATACTTCTGACCAGGTTCCAAACCAGATACAATTTCAGCGAATTCGCCATTCATTTTGCCAAGCCCGACTTCCTGCGGCGAAAAACCATCTTCTTTCACAATAAACACAAAGGGTTTGTTTTCCATGGTTACAATGGCTTCTTTGGTCACAACAATTTTACAATCCACCTGGTCAACATAAATGCTTGCAGTTGCGAAGGTGCCCGGCCGCCACATTCCATCCTCATTTGGCAGGACAATCCTCGCAAGAGCGGTTCTGGTATTTTCCTCCAGCACACTGCTGACATAACTGACGACACCTTCACCCTGATTGTGCTCGGTCTTGATCACGGCCTTTTGACTGCACCTGACTGTTGGCAAGTCCTTCTGATGAACATTTACCTTCACCCATACATTGCTTATGTCCGCAACTACAAACGGTTCTGAATCATCTTTGAGCACTTCACCGAGCGTAATATGCTTTTCGATAATTGTGCCGGCTATGGGCGTAATAACTTCGTAGACAATAAAGGATTCGTCAGGTTGATTTGACAGAGTTTCAAGATACTCTTGCGAAAACCCCAAGGCATGCAGCTTCTGCTTGGCCGAACGCATTTCGATCTGGGCATCAGCCATATCACGTTTGGCATTGAGGTACTCCTGTTCAGCGGTAATCTTCTTTTCCCAGAGATTCTTTTCACGTTCAAACATCGTTTGCGCAAGGGCGATTTTTTCCTTTGCTCCAAGATAACCGGCTCTATAGTCAGCCAGTTCGCGGCTGTGTATAACGGCAAGTACCTCGCCGGCCCTGACTTTATCGCCAAGGTTTTTTGACACAGAGCGGACAACACCACCAAGCCTGGGGACTATATGTGCAACAGCATCGGCATTTAATGTGATTTCAGCGGGTAAGGTCGTATGCGTCCCGATTGTGCCGCCTTGTGCCTGAGCAATTTCGATTCCGAAATCCTTGATTGCGGTATCCTTCAATTTAACAATCACTTCATGCCCATGCTCATCCGTTCCGCTTTCAGCCTCATGGTTGTGTGCATCAGTTGTGATAGTTGGGTTATCGTGAGTATCCTGGCATGTCGCCTGACTTTTGGCCGCATTGGCCGCAAAGACGCCGGAAAAATAAATACAACTACCGATGGCTGTTTTGCCTCAAAAAGCGTTCGCTGCGCATCAAGCAAGTCGAGATATCCGAATTTTCCGTAGCTGTAGCCCTCCTGGGTGGCATCAAACACCTGCTGCGAAGCTGGAATTATCTTTTCCTTCAAGTTGATCGTTTGCTCATAGGCTGACAGCATGGACTTATATGCGTCAACTAATTGGGTCTGGATAGCAACCTCCGCCTGCCGCGTCAGTTCTCGCGTCTTATTAAGCTGTGCGTGTGCGGCGCTGATATTGCCCTGATTCCTGTTAAATATCGGCAGCGGCATTGAAACGCCCACGACAAAAGCGGTATCATCCGGGCCGGCTAAATATTTCGTTCCTGCCAAAATGGTTACATCGGGAACAGATTTTGATTTTTCGAGGGCGACTACCGCGCGTCTGTGGCTCAATTCGGATTTCCAGCGGGCCATGTCGGGATTATTCGCCGCCTGCGCAGAAAACTCTTCAAACGTGCCATGCAGTTTGGTTTCAAATATATCACCTTTGAGTCCCGCAAACATTGGTTGAGAACTACCACAAAATGATGCAAGTTTTGTGTGGGCAATGTCGAGGCTGCGTTTGCTTTTATCAAGTTCTATCTGGCTTGCGGCCACACTCACATCGGCCTTGGTTTCCTCCAGCGGCGACACTTTCCCCGCGCTGACCCGCTGGCCGACAGCGTATTTGACCTCGGCGGCAAGCTTATTGAGTCGTTCAGCAAGAACCGTTCGCTCCTTTGCGGCAAGAACTTCAGTAAATGCTTTAGCGGCTTCAGTAAATAGGTCCAGCCGCTTGGCCTTGTAATCCCAATCCGCCAGTTCCTTGTCAATGTTGGCCGCATGGGTGCGTTTGGCTCTTTTTCCGGCAAGCTCGATAAGTTGGCTGACTTCAAATGTGGTTTCGGCCGCATCAAAACCTCTCATTTCACCGGTGCCGCCAAATTCTTCCGTTCTTACCCCCAGTTCCGGATTGGGCAAAAGACTGCTTTGAAGAGCCTGCGCCTCCCTCGCCCGGGTCTCATACGAATATGCCGATAATTCAGGGTTGCGTACTAACGTAAGTGCCAGCACATCGCCCAAGCTTAATATCCCGTTGGGTTCACCATCGGTGGGCAACGCGACATCCTGTGCCTGAACCTGACAAACAAAAAGAGAAACCAATATCAATAAATAAATATACATACCCGCTCCATAAAATAAGTAGAATTGTCGCGCGGAAATTGCGCAAAACGCATGAAAACTGGAACGGTTCTCAGATGATTAGAATGCTTGAACCGATAAGATCAGAAGCCGAGATATTAGGCTCAATATGACAAGATATACGGGATGTTTTTTGCTCAACTGCCTGGCAGAAAATTGTGTTTTTGATCAGTGGTATATTAATCTTGTTGCCAAAAACAATCCGGTGTGTTTCGCCGATTGCAGGCTTGAAATCAGAACAATCACCGCAATTGCCGATCTCAGTCGAAGATGCCCCTTGGAATGGATTAATATCGCAGGCAAAGGAACCAAACTCAATTTGTACGCCACCTCCTTCGGGCATACAGATTATAACCGGCGCATTTACAAAAACCATAACCGGCAAATAAATTACCAGCAAAGCAACCTGTATATAAGCCCTATGATTCATGAATTATAAGTATACCACAAATTCAGGTTTCATACAAATGAAAAATCGTTCTCACCCAAAAAAGTTGGTAACTATATGATATAAGTAATACATAAGTACTTTTGATTTAATGCGTTAAGGCGACCGCATATATAGGTATACTGTCATTGCTATCACAAACAATGGGGCAGGCAAAATTGAGTTGTGGTATGAGCCGAATCCACTTATAATAATTAAAACTAAATTGGTTTAAGGAAAACGCAAAATGTGCGGTATAGTGGCTTATCTCGGTAAGAAAACGGCGCAGCCCATTCTCATTGAAGGCCTCAAACGACTCGAGTATCGCGGATACGATTCAGCTGGCCTGGCCATGCTCAGCGGCGGCATTATAAAAATCAAAAAAACAAAAGGAAGAATCAACGACCTTGAAAAAATCCTCGATAAGCCCATTGAATCCGAAACAATCGGTATTGGTCATACCCGCTGGGCTACTCACGGCGAACCAAACTCCGTTAACGCCCATCCCCATCTTGACTACACCGGTAAAATCGTTGTTGTCCATAACGGCATCATCGAAAATTACAGCACACTGAAGACTTGGCTTCAGAGCGAAGGCGCCAAATTCGTCAGTGACACCGACACCGAAGTAATATCAAACCTCATCGGTTACTTTTACGCCACAGGCAATGGTGCTGCCGGCCAAAATAAATTCGAATGGGCAGTGCAGCGAGCACTCAAGGAAATCCACGGCACTTATGGTCTGGCAATCCTTTGCTCCGATTTCCCCGATACACTTATCGGGGCAAAGAATGGAAGCCCGCTGATTCTCGGTGTAGGCGATAGCGAGTATCTCCTCGCATCTGATGCCGCCGCCATCGTCGAACATACCACACAGGCAATATACCCTGCTAACAACGAAGTGGTCGTTATCACTGCTGCCGGTTTTCACACTAAAACCCTTGATAATGTCACTGTCACCGAAACCATAAAGAAAATAGAATTTTCTCTCGAACAAATCGAGCTTGGCAGCTTCCCGCACCACATGCTCAAGGAAATTTTCGAACAGCCAAAATCCCTCAGCACCTGCATGGGCGGCAGAATTGACATCCAGAACAACCGCATCAAGCTCGGCGGAATCGCTTCCTATCTTCGCGAATTAACGCGCACCAGACGCATTATTTTTACTGCTTGCGGAACAGCATTTCATGCAGGCCTGGTCGGTGAATTTCTGTTTGAACACCTTGCCAGAATCCCGACCGAAACAGAATACGCCAGTGAATTTCGCTATCGAAACCCCATCCTCGAAGACGGCACCGTCGTCATCGCAATCAGCCAGTCCGGCGAAACCGCAGACACCCTGGCTGCGGTCGAACAGGCCAAAGAACGCGGCGCAACGGTACTTGGCATCGTAAACGTCGTCGGTTCCTCGATAGCAAGAACCACCGACGCCGGAATATATCTCCACGCAGGCCCCGAAATAGGAGTAGCCAGCACCAAGGCCTTTACCGCTCAGGTCGCAGTTCTTTCAATGCTCGCCATAGAACTGGGCAGAAGAAGACACATCAGCAGCTTCCATGCCACCGAATGTATGAAAGAGCTTGCCAAGATACCGGATAAAATAAGTCGAATACTTCAGCAGTCCGACCATATCAAACAAATCGCCGCCGCCAACATCGACAGGAATAACTGGCTCTTCCTTGGCCGCGGCTTCAATTACCCCGTTGCCCTCGAAGGTGCGCTAAAGCTCAAGGAAATAAGCTACATCCACGCCGAAGGCCTGCCCGCCGCCGAAATGAAACACGGCCCCATCGCACTGATTGTCGATGGAATGCCTGCCGTCTTCATCGCAACCGAAGGTCCCCAGTACGACAAAATCATGGGCAACATCGCTGAGGTCAAGGCCCGCGGCGGAAAAATCATAGTCGTCGCAACAGAAGGCGACAACAACATTAAAAAGTACGCCGACCATCTGATTACTGTTCCCGACGCACCGGAGATTTTCCAGCCGATGCTTACCGTCATCCCGCTGCAGCTTATGGCTTACCACGCCGCAGTGCTTCGCGGCCACGATGTTGACAAACCCCGAAACCTCGCAAAAAGCGTCACCGTCGAATGATGCCTGCCAAAAAAACCAAGCGAAGCGTGATTTCTGTTTTATCTAACCGCCGGCGGTTCGCCTTCACGCTTGTCGAACTGCTTGTCGTCATTGCTGTAATCGCGTTACTTATGGGCATATTAATACCATCTTTGGCCAAGGCAAGAATCATGGCTATGCGAATGAAATGTTCGAGCAACCTGAGGCAAATCCATTTCGCAATTAATTCGTACCTTAGTTCAAACGGCGACACCTATCCTTGTGCCGATGACCCTCTTGCCGGCGGCTATTGGCTCTGGATGGGTCGCGGCCTGCGCGATTTTGCCCGGCCTCAGCTTTCCACCGATATAAACAAAAACAACCCTTCTGTTCTATTATGTCCCCAGGACCGCTCCGACCCTAATAAATACCAGTCCACAAGTTACGCCTACTCTATGGCCTTCTATCACAGCCCCCAGCAGATTGATGATATGAAAAGCATCGCCGACCAGTATGATAAAAACCTTGCGAAGCCCGCTGTCCCCCAGCGACCGGGGGGTGTCGCTCATCCTTCAAATAAAATCCTTCTGGGTGAGTGGTTCAGCAGCCATCTTAAACTCCCCGCAGGTACCAATGATGCCGGCTGGTGGTGTTCCAAAGGCGCACGAAAGTTCCTTTTCGCCGATGGCCACACCGCTTTCCTAAAAGCCGACAAAATCAATAAAGCCAACGACGGCTATCCAAACCCAAACGTAACACTCCACGGCCTTAAAGGTAAAGATTACTAATCCAACACATACCCCAAATTTGCTCCGCAAATTTCCATGTTTTTTGAGAAGTTGAAAGTAGAGCAGTAGACCGCATTTGCGCAAGCTCTCCTGTTCGACTGTTCACCTGCCCCTAAGGGGCCTGCTCAAATGCTCTGTTGGTTAAAGGCCAACGGAGCAGGAGGGATTCGAACCCCCGGTACCCTTACGGGTACAACGGTTTTCAAAACCGTCGCGATCAGCCGCTCTGCCACTGCTCCGTATTATTTTCAGCCCGTCATTCTATAGTTTTAATTGCCCATCTTGCAAGCAAATTTGCCTGTTTTCGGCGATAGCCAACTTAAAATCTGAAGTGCCGAGCATAAATTTTTTCCGCCGCAAGCCCGATACCCGCCGCCGGATGACATTCCATAGATATTTATTCAAGATAATTGACCCCAGAGTCCGAAAATAATAATATTAATATTATTGAACTGGGTCTAATGATGGAAACTATCGAAAATGAGATGATTTCGCAGGAAACAGGGCCTATTTTACAACTGAAAAGGCCGCTTCTGACCCTTGACCAGTATGCCGTCCGCGAGGGCGTCTCCCCAGGCATTCTCGAACAGTGCGGAAAGCTCGGCATCGTCCAGATACGAAAACACAAAGGCCGAACCTACGTTGTCGATGTTCCAATCACCCCAAATATGCCGGAACTTGTCGGCGACCCCGCAAAGCCGATTGATAAAGCCGAGCGCGCCCGCAGAATAGCGGAGCTTGTCAAAAAGGCCTTCCCTGCCGAACCGCAGGCTGTTGCACCGCTGAAACCAAAAATCGCCCCTGACAATACTAAAAGGGCCTCTAAATTATACCGAGACGCCGTAGATATATTCTCAAGTCCATTGCTTGTTCTCCCAAAATCGGCTAAGCCCTTAACCGAGACAGTATTGCCTGCTCCGCCTGATTTGCTCAAAATAGCCGATGAACCAGTTGCCCCTCTCGAAGACATCGACTGGGATGAAATCCTAAACGATATGCAGTCCTCCCAGCCGCAATCGCTCGATGTCCTTGAAGAGCCGATAGTCCTTGAGACTCCTTACGAAGAGCTTTTCGAGGAAAGCATTGAAATCCAGCGTCATCCCCAGCCCCGGCAGCCGCAGACTGCTCGGCCTGCAAAAAACCAGCAGCAATCTATCTTTGCAAAACTCAAAGCCGGTTTTACCTGGCGAGTCGCCGCAGTATTTTTCATGGCCTGTTTGTTTATCGGTGTTACTGGCGCTGTCCGGCTGTATCGGGACAGGCAAATCCAGATTGATAAAGTCAAAAGAGCCAATGCCGCAGTCAGGCAGTTCGTCGATAGTTCTGCCCAGGCCAACAGGCAGGCAACGGAACTTCAGAGCGGGCTTAACAATTCCGTTGCGCAGCTTCAGCAGTTAAAGGCGACGCTCGAAAATTCAAAGGCCGAGCTTAAAACCACTCAGGATGAGCTTACCACGAGCAGGCAGAATCTTGAAAATATCCGCCGCAATAATACCGAGGCCCTGCAACGCCTTAATGAGCGTATCCAAAAGCTCGCCGAGCGGATGCCAAATTCGACCAGTAATTAAAAACGAACACGAGCCAGAGCTGCCGGGCGGTGTCCCTTCTGCCGCTTATATGCTCGTCATACATATTGTTAACATATTCGTAATCGAGCAACCCCGTATCATAGTATCGACGATTCGTAATAAATTCCCTGATAAGACCGCTTTGTTTTACCCAGCGGGAAACAGGTACCGTAAATCCCCTCTTGGGTCTGTGAATAATTTTTGAAGGAATGTATTTGGACGCAATCTTTTTGAGCAGCCATTTTGTTGTAAATCCTTTTATCTTGTATTTTTCCGGCAGACTCAAAACCATAGGAACCAGCCGATAGTCCAAAAAAGGCGTGCGGGCCTCGAGCGAAGTAAGCATCGACGCCAAATCAACCTTTTTAAGTATGTCTTCGGAAAGGTAATTGTGAATATCATTCAACTGCAAGGATAAGAGACTATTTTCGCCGTCGCAGTTAATAAACGATTCGCTTTCGATAAATCTATCCGCCAACAAACATCGCCGCCGCTCGTCAGGAAAAGTCGCCATCCAATCAAGGTGTCTTCTGTTAATATGACCGCCAAAATCGTTTACAAACTTTTTTACTTTGAAAGTCAGACTCAGTTTTTTCTCCGACACAGGCAATAGATTAATCAACGGCTTTGCCGCCCGCACAACAGGTACAGGGACATACCTGGCGAGCTTATAAGCCTTGTATGTGTCGTATCCGCCGAATACCTCATCACCGGCATCGCCCGACAGGGACACCGTAACATTTTGGCGCGTAATTTTAGATAGCAGATACGTAGGCAGCAAAGACGAATCCCCGAACGGCTCATCCATTCGTGCGATTATATATTCCATCAGGGGTTCATCGATATCCATATATTCAACATGATGCTTTGTGCCGATGTACTCGGATACCATCCTCGAGTATTTTACCTCATCGTAGGACTCGTCCCTGAAACCGATTGAAAAAGTGTCGAAATCTTTTTTACTCCCAGCAATAATTGCTGAAATCAGCGACGAATCAAGCCCGCCTGAAAGAAAACTTCCAACAGGCACGTCCGCAATCAGCCGTTTCTCCACAGCATCTACGATTGTCTCCTCTATCAACTCAATGCGCTGTGCTGGCGGCATCTGTGAACACTCAGCTATTTTCTCCTCAAGGTTGTAATATTGCATCCTGCTGATTTTTTTGGTTGTTAAGTCAAAAATCAGATTTTCAGAAGGTTTCAACTTCCAGCAATTCTCAAATATTGCCAGTTCACCTCCGATATATTTTTGATAAAAGAAAAAATTCAAAGCGGTTGTATTCACCTTCAAATCGAGCTTGTGCTGCCTTATAGCCTTTAGCTCCGAGGCAAAGATAAATCTGCTGCCGTCAAAATAATAATAGAGCGGCT
>JAPLMV010000034.1 GCA_026386835.1 Planctomycetota bacterium
CAAAAAAACAGTCCCCCCATAATGGGACGAAGCTGCGCGTTTGGTCGAAAAACAGCGTACAGCGGGCAGCGGACAGCGTACAGAAAAAGAGGATAACTTATTGTAAAATAAGGATTTAGAGAATTTGAAATTTTTTTTATTTTTTGGTATTTTTCCAAATGGATACCTGCGCATTTGGCCCAAAGACAGCGTACAGCGAACAATAAAAGTGCACAAGAGCATAAGGCATAAGACTGAAATACTTTTTTGGACGCTGATTTCGCAGGATGACGCAGATTTTTTTTGGGGGGGGGTAAAAGGATTGACAAAAGATGGGGTTAAGGTTTTTTGGGCGAGGATTTTGAAGTTTTCGGTTTGTGCCGGGGCGTTGCCAGAAAGTATATTAGTATATGCATATATACTAATATAGTGATTTAATAACATGGGATTTTTAAGTGAAGGGTTTGGGGATTTTTTTTGGGGGCTGTCGCCAATGCGGAGTTTTGAGTTTTTAGTGTTGAGTTTTGAGTTGGTCGCTCGTCGAATAAAAGTTTAGAGGCGGAGTTATTCAATTCAGGTGGCGGGTGTGATTAAGAGATATAAATAATAAGACCTGATATATCCAGTAATAATATAACTGTCCCCCTGGTTTTCAGGTTTGAAAAGTGAGAAGGGTGTGGAAGGCGAGAAATAACCAAGAATTAAATCACAACATCCAAACAAATTTCAATAACCAAAACACAAAAAATTCTATTTCACTTTTTTGGCATCGACAAGTAGAATAAGCAGGATATAAGACACGGCTAAAAACTGCGTGGGCTAAGAGCCCACCCTACAAAACTTAATGTTAATTCCAATAAAGACATCGGCTGGTCGATATGTTTGTATTTATAAACCATTAAAATCCGTCGCCTAAAAAGTGCGAAAGTTTACATTCAGGAAAGTCCCGATATGAAAGGAGTCGAGGCTTCCGACAAGCTGAAATCGCAATTCTTTTCAGTCATCGAAAAGGTTTCAAGATAATTTAATCAGAAGAAACTTGAGTCATGGAAAAATGCGACCATTCATTTGGCAACAGACTTTTCTAAATTTGATTTTAATGATTGTTTCATTAGAACTTTAGATGACATAACTGTCTTTGATTTGACAGTTTTACAAACCATTTATTCAACTGACTACCCAAAGGAAAGCATTCAAGAAGATACGATAGTGTACTTTGAAAATGAAAAGCGGAAAGTTGACCCAGAGATTGTATGGCAGTCCCTTAAACAATTAGCGTCTCATAATCTTATAACCGAAAAATTTAACAGAGTAGGCGTTTATGGAGATGGAACGCCCCATTTAGAACCTTTACATTATGTTAAAAATTCATTAGGAGTTGATTTCTTAAGATTATATCCTTGTTCCAGACCAAAACAAGGGGAAATAAACAAAAGTAAGAAAGTGTGAAGGGTGTTTTGATTGATTCCATCGAAAAGCTCTGGACAGGTATTGACGTTGAGGAGTACTTTACAATCATGGACAAGATGTCCATGCCATCATAATCACAGCCGAGGGCGGCTGTGCCACACTTTATGATTTTTTATAGGCTTTTTTTGGGTCGTAGTTTTTTTGGGCGATGAATTTCAATTTTCCGTTTTCAACAGCCCTGTAAAAGCATGATTGGTGGCCGGTATGGCATTGGCCTGCATCGACAGTTACCTTGAGAATTAGGCAGTCCTGGTCGCAATCGACAAGCATCTGCTCAACCTTCTGCAAATGGCCGCTCTGTTCGCCTTTTTTCCATAATTTCTGACGGCTTCTGCTGAAATAGGTGGCATAGCCGGTCTGGATTGTCAAATCAATCGCCTCTTTATTCATATATGCAACCATCAGGATTTGGCCTGTTTTGGCATCCTGTGCTATTGCCGCTATCAGAGCATTACTGTCAAATTTGGGGGTAAAGTCCAAACATTCTTCAACCTGGTTATTATTTTGGGTCACCTGTCAGTTCTCCTAAATTATTGCCATTAACACTTGTCAAGGGAAGTTTTACCCGTTATAATTATAAAAAACAAGCATTTTTCAGGAAGATTAGGTTGCCCGAAAGCAAAAAATCAAATACAAGGCGGTATATTCTACTTGTTTTGCGAGTCGCTATTGCTGCGATGGCGATGTACCTCGCGGGGCGGAACGTAAATTGGAGCAGGACATGGGAAATAGTCAAAGGCCTGAATCTTGGCATTTTAGCGATTGCACTACTGCTTCTCTTTATAAATCAAACAATTGTGGCAACGCGGTGGTATCTGCTGCTTCGGCTGCAATCCATTGATATCGGGCTGATTCCGGCAATCAAGCTTACTTTTTTGGGTTTCTCCTACAATAATTTTTTACCAAGTTCGGTAGGAGGCGATGTCCTGCGGGCGTGGTATGTGACAAAACACACGCCGAAGCGGCTTGAGGCCGTTTTGAGCGTCTTTATCGACCGTTTAATCGGGCTTGGCGGCTTAGTCCTGAGCGCAATTATTGCCTACCTGCTCTTTCCGAAAACAAGCGGGGCTCTGCCGTCAAAGATTCTGCTTGACCTGCTAACAAAGTACAAGTGGGCGATAATTGCATTAGCGTCCGCAATCCCCATCATTCTTGTAGTCGCTGTTTTGCTGCCTAAAACTCGACGGCTGCTGAAGTTGGGTTATGCATATATGATAACTACCGGACGACACATACTTGTCAAACTCAGCAAGGTGGCGTTTTTGTACTGCTGTCGGCCAATGTGGATGCTCGTTTTTTTGGCGATGACGCTTTTTTGCCAGACGATTTTCATTTTCGGCCTTTGGCTGATTGGGCGGGAACTGGGTATTACTGTTGGATTTGTCTATTATTTGGTGTTTATACCGATTTCGTGGGTCATAGGCATGCTGCCGATAAGTATTGGCGGGCTTGGTGTTATGGAAGTAGTATTAATAGGCCTTTTCGGTCTGGTCGGTGTCAACGAAAACAATGCTTTTGCGGTGGCGATATGTCAGCGGTTTCTTTTTTGGGCGGTGTCGCTGCCTGGGTTGTTTATACATATAGTCGGCGCCCACATTCCAGAGGAGTTTTCTGTTGACTATGAGAAGCCCATCAATTAACCTAAAGCATCCGGGCTGTAAACGGCTTTATGCCCGGCTTTTGATAAAATTGCCGAATAAATAGATAACAACAAAGATTGTTGTTAAAATATGCGGATTACTGGACATCTGAAAAACTACTTTTTGCGCGGTCTGGCAGTGCTTGTGCCGACCATTCTGACGATATGGATATTCATCTGGGGGTATGGATTCATCCAGAACAATATTAGTATTCACATAAATCGCGGGATAGTCGGACTGATAATGTTCCTTGAAAACGACAACCAGGATATTACAAGAGAATCTCTGAATAAAATCCTGGTGGATGGCTACGGCTCTATAGCCGGCTTTGTTATAGCACTATTTTTAATCTTTGTTGTCGGGGTTATTCTTGCCAGCGTGGTTGGCAGGACATTATGGCAAACAGTTGAAAAATTCATAATGAATACGCCATTTTTGAAACAGGTTTACCCTTATGTGAAACAGATTACAGATTTTTTGCTCACACAGGAAAAACAGGAGAAACTGGTTTCGAGAGTCGTGGCACTCGAATATCCGCGAAAGGGTATATGGGCAATCGGTATGGTTACCGGCCAGGGACTTAAAAAAGTGGCCAGGCACGCTGAGAAAGAATTTATTACCGTTTTTGTTCCTACTACGCCAACACCGTTTACGGGTTTTGTAACCGTGGTTCCAAAAGAGGAAGTAATTGACCTCGATATGACCATCGAAGATGCAGTGAGATTTATAATCAGCGCCGGCGTTGTACAGCCGCAGGGTGAAAAATGTGCCGGTTTTTTGCCAAATGCTGAGCATGAGAAAAAACAGGAAGAAAATTTATTAGTATAAGAAAGGAGGCAGATTTTGCTTTTCACAATCACTGGAAAACATATCACCATAACGGAAAGTCTCAAAAGCTATGCCGAGGAGAAGACTTCCAAACTTCCAAAATTCTATGACAGCGTCAATCAAGTTGAGGTGGTTATAGACGGTATGGGAGCCGGAAAGGCAAGTGTTGAAATAATTGCCAGAGGCGAACGCAGCAACGTGTTTGTCGTCACCGAAGCAGGCCAGGATGTTTACAAGTGCATCGACGCCGCTGTTCATAAACTTGAAAGCCAGCTTAGGAAGAAAAAAACCAAAGAGCGCGACAATAAGCACCCAGGCGGTACTGAACGAAGCTCGAAAGGATAAGGATGAAAAGCATTTTGCGCCCGTATAGTATATGAATCTGATGTCTTGATTTATCTGGTTAAACCGGGCAAATGATGATTTTTTGGAGATTAAAATGAAATTTGCTGATTTTGTATGTTTCGAGGCAATAATTCCGAAACTAAAGTCAACCAGCAGGGATGGTGCTATAACGGAAATTGTCTCGGCGATTGACAAGGCAGGGAAACTCGGAAAAGGCAATCGCGAAGAAATCATCAAAGCGGCGATAAAAAGAGAGAAGGAAGCAAGTACGGGGATAGGCAAGGGTGTAGCCATACCTCACGTAAAACATCCGTCGGTTAAGAATGTGGTCGCAGCTATCGGGCAAAGCAGCAGCGGGATAGATTTCTCCTCGCTCGATAAGCAGCCCGTTTACTCAGTGATACTCCTGATAAGCCCTGTGGATAATCCAGATAGACACCTGCAGGCAATGGAGAATATATTCAAACACCTGCAGCAGGAAAAATTCCGCAAATTCCTGCGGCAATCCGAAACAGCATCTCAGATCGAAGACCTTCTCAGAGAAGCCGACGAAAACCCATTCATGTAATATAAATATGAATTTGCCGATATAGTCTTAATGGACAGACGACGAAAATGCGGGCAGGAGAAATTACATTGGAAACAACGGTTTGCGAACTGGAAGTCAGCATAAAAAATGCAGACGGCCTTCATATGCGTCCGGCGATGCAGTTTGTCGATATTGCAAATCAGTACCCATGCGATATTGTTGTAAGCAACAATGAAACCAGGGTAGACGGAAAGAGTATTATGCAGATGAGTATGCTTGCAGCCACCTACGGTACAAAACTAAAAATAAGAGCTAAAGGTATGGATGCCCAAAAAGCGGTCCAAGCTCTTCGGGAGCTTGTTGAAGAAAAGCACTTTGATGAGCCGACGCCGGAAGAACGCAAAAAAAACCAGTATTAAGAAGAGCTGAGCGATGGAAATAAAAAAAGGAATAGCAGTTTCACCTGGTATTTCAATTGCCAAATCGCTGATAATCGATTCAGAAGATTATCGAATCCCTCGGCGATCAATAAAACCCTCTCAGCGAATGATAGAAATTCAGCGCGTTCGAAACGCCTTCAAGACTGCAATAGACGAATTGACCGAAGTCCAGGCCGGCCCCGAAAACCTCGAACAGGGAAAAATCAGAGATATATTTGCCGTGCATCTTCGTTTCCTGAGAGACAGGAGTCTGCGAAAAAAAATAACAGATCTTATTCATTCAGAGTCTGTAACGGCTGAGTACGCCGTTTCGGCAACACTTCGTGAAATTGCTCAGCATTTCAGCAAAGTAAAGGATACTTATATAAGCGAGCGGGCCACAGATATTTACGACATCGAGAGACGCTTATTAAAAAAACTTCTCGGCCATAAACGTGAGGACCTGGAACACATCAACCATGAAGTCGTCGTTGTTGCAAGAGAACTGAGCCCGACACAAACCGCGGGTTTCAATAAAAATTTCGTAAAAGGGATTGCGACCGATGCAGGCGGACGTACGAGCCATACCGCTATTGTCGCAAGGTCTTTAGGCATCCCGGCAGTAGTAGCACTAGAGGATTTCACTGAAAGCATCAGCGCAGGCGATACTATTATCATCGACGGCAATCGTGGTATTGCCATTGCAAATCCTGACGCTGAAACAATAAAACAATACCAGGCATATTCGCAGGAGTTTACTCAGCTTGAGCACAAACTTGTCGCGATAAAGGAAAAACCGGCTGTAACACGTGACGGTGTAAAAATCACCATGCTGGGCAATATCGAATTCCCAGGCGAAGCTGAATTGGTTTTGGAAAAAGGCGGAGAGGGCATAGGGCTGTACAGAACAGAGTTTTTATACCTCAACAGACCAAACGAACCTACCGAAGAAGAACATTATCAGGCCTATGCCCAGACTATTCGTGTTTTTAAACATCGGCCTGTGATAATAAGAACTCTCGACCTCGGTGCGGATAAATATACGCAAAGCAAGCGTTTTGCACCGGAGCCAAACCCGTTTCTCGGACTTCGCTCCATCAGATTCTGCCTGCAGAATCTTGTAATGTTCAAAACACAACTGCATGCAATTATAAGAGCGTCAGTTCTCGGCGAAATCAAGATAATGTTTCCATTAATCACGAATCTCCAGGAGCTTATGCAGGCAAAGATGATTCTGCGAGATGTAATGGAAGACCTTGATGAGGAATCTGTCAAATATAACAGAAACATCAAAATAGGTATTATGATTGAGACGCCGTCGGCTGCATTGACGGCTTCGACCCTTGCCAGAGGTGTTGACTTTTTCAGCATCGGAACCAATGATCTTACTCAGTATACTCTTGCCGTCGACAGAGGAAATGAATTGGTTTCCACACTATATTCCTCTGCTGACCCTGCTGTGCTGCGGCTTATCAGAATGGTCATTCAGGATGCATATAAGGCACAGATAGACCTAAGCGTTTGCGGCGAAATGGCGTCTGAACCGCAATATATTATGCTTCTATTGGGGATGGGGGTCAGGACGATTTCGCTCGCCACTCCGATGATACCGGAGATAAAACAAATCGTCCGCTCGGTAACGATAGAAGATTGCAACAACATAGCAAGAAAAATACTCGCTATGAACTCAGAAAGACAGATTTCCACCTTCCTGAACGATGCTACCAGAAAAATCCTGCCGGAAGCTTTCTAAAAGCAGATACGTCTGGTTTCGCTCGCAAGACAGAAAATTGTAAGCCATATCATCCGCCAATGCTTTTATCGGAATGATACCAGATTCACGGAGAAGGATAATGGTTTTAATTATTGGGGCATAATGCGATACAGGCCAGCGTCGTGAGTGTTGATTTTTATGCTGAAACTGCTTTCAAACGCGCCTATCTCTTTATGCGTCCACAAATCTTTCACCTGGCATCGGCTGGTCAACCCCATTTTTGCGAAGTCCGCGGAGACATCCAACGCCTGCTTATCATTCAGGTTAAACAGAGCGACATATTTATCTTTGGAGGCGGGGACGTCTGATATCCACGCGACCTTGTCGCCGTCGCGGAAAAGCAGCCGTGGGTTTTGGCCGGATTGATTCACAGCCATAACTTCGTCGTTGGTAATCAGCGACAGCGTCCATTCGTCGCAACTGGGCATATCGCCCCCGAACATCAGCGGCGATTTAAAAATGCTCCACATGGTCATCAGTGTTACCTGTTCGTCTTTGGTAAAATTACTGCGGCGGTCCTGTCCCTGTTCGGCACGGATGCCGATGCGTCCCAGTGGCAGCAGATCGCAGTCGGGCCAATAGCCGGGGCCGCCTTTGGACATCCAGTGTTCGCAGAGTCCGAATGTTTCTTTGAGTGAACGCCAGTTATCCCAGAAATCGCCGGACATACGCCACAGGTTAGCGTTTGCCTTCAGATGGTTGGCGTCACCGACTGGCGCCGGGCCGGGCGATAAACTCAGCACGATATTCTGGCCGTATGAATCGATGGCCTTACGCAACAATTGGACTTCTTCTTTGTAATACGGCATCGACATATCGTCGCATTTGATATAGTCCACGCCCCACTGGGCATAGAGTTGGATAATCGAATCGTAATACGCCTGCGCGCCGGGGTGAGATGGATTGACGCCATACATATCGGTTAACCAACCACATGTGCTGTTGGGGTCGCCGATATCGGCGGCTGTATAGGATACGCCTTTGACGGGCGTTTTGGCTTTTACGGCCTGACGCGGGATGCCTCGCATGATATGAATGCCGAACTTCAGGCCTTTGCTGTGGACATAATCAGCCAGCGGCTTAAACCCGTTGCCGTCGGCTGCGGAAGGAAAACGATTGACCGCAGGGATAAGCCGGCCCCAGGAATCCATTTCCAACGGGACAAAGTTATTGTAGCCATGCGCCCGGGCGTTGGGTTCATACCATTGGATATCAACGACGATATATTGCCAGCCGTGGGATTTGAGCTTTTCGGCCATATAATCGGCGTTAGCCTTGACTTCTTCCTCGCGGACGCATGGGCCGTAACAAAGCCAACTGTTCCAGCCCATCGGCGGCGTCGGGGCAAGCGACCAATGATGCGGCGGTAGCTCCGCAGCCGCATAACCTGTGCTTGCCAAAAGAGAAATAATAATTACACAAAATCCTCTGGCCAAACCAATCATACTCGGATTTCCCACATATAACCTTGTATACTCTTGCCTATCCTGAGCTTGTCGAAGGGCTCAGCTACACCGATGAACCGCTCTTCTAATAGAATATCAAATCAGTCGCTAAAAATCGAGATTTTTCCAACTTCATTTTGAAAATATTTCAGCCACAATGCCTCTGTAAGCCAAGCCAGCGAACCCGTATCGCTTGTTACTTTTGTCCCATGAAAATCCAGCTTCAATTTTTGGCCAAAATTGACTCGCAGAGCATCCTTGCGTCTTTCACCAATTGGGTTCTCCAAATCAGAACCATCAAAACTGGCTTGAACAGCATCTATAAGCTTTATACTATCAAAATCTTATTGTTTTGCACGGATTTACTTGGGAAATCCGGGCTAAAAATACTTTTCGACAGATTATCCGAGAAGCAGACACTCCCATATTTTATATTTCGGTGCAGCCACTAAGTCTTCATCGAATCCAGTTCGAGAAAGGCTATCGGCAAAAAAATAAATATGGGCAGCCACGCCCACAATTCCGGCATCACCCTGCTGAATATAACCTCTTCTGTGGCGAGCATTTTACAAACAAAATTAAATATAAGGCATGCACCTGTGGTAGCAAAGCTAATCATCACCGCTGACTTCATCAACTTGGGGTCACGGCAAACCAGAACCGGCAGACTTACCAGCAGCATAATTAGGTTGATAACCGGTTCCGTCGACCTGGCTGTGCTTTTGGAATCTTTTTCCGTAAATCGTCCGCCTGTTAAATCCCATTTGCCGGTCGTTTGATTATAAGCTGCCCTTTCGGCATCTATCCGTCCAGTAACATCCCAGACAATAGATTTGTCTTTCATCCACCTTGTAATGATAGTGGGATTGTATAGAGTCGCTGTTTTTACGTCAAATTGCTTGGCACAAATCAAAGAGCCGTTTTTATCGCTGATAAACCAGACCTCATATCTTTCTTGAACGGGAAGAGCGTCCTGGCCTCGTACGAGCTGGTCGCTGAGCGGTGGTATTAAAAGTTCCTGGTCGACTATCAAAACGCCGGTTAGCATTATCGAAAGAACCAGTATCGGGACAATCACTCGCTTCAAACTTACTCCCGAAGCCATTACTGCCACAAGCTCATTGTGCCGAACAAGCTTGCCAAGTGAAAAAGCAGCCGCAACAACAATTATCATCCCGGCAAAATCGCGAAAGTAAAGTGTGGTATTCAACGTGTAATAGAGAAATATGTTTTTAATAATTGCTATCGTACCTATATCTGCGTGCTCCGTAAATTCATCAAGATTCACGAACAGGTCAATGATTATTCGCAACCCTATAAGCACACAAAAGGCAATTGCATAACCTACCAGAAAATTCTTCGCAATATATTTATCTAAAATCTTCATATTGGTCGTTTTTAACTTTTCAACAACTTTCGATATATTATTAAAGTCAGAAGCATTAAAAACATTACCCCTGCCCACATCAATAATATACCTGAGCCGGCATGTGACTGGGGATTTTTGACAATGTTTCTTCCCATCATAATACAGACTACAAGTACTGCGGCAGGGAGACAACTTGCGCCAAAAGCCGTCAGCAGATGCCCTCCCTTTTTGATAATCCCCAGACCAATGCCGATCAAAACCATCGGCAAACATCCAATGCCAAAGACAAGCCTGGAATTAATTTCACCTCCAATTTCAACCTGTGTCCTGTGTATTTTATACCAGAGTTTTTGCTGGAGAGCTTTCAGTTTGGAACTCGGCTCCTGGCCCATTGCAGCAAAAATAGCGTTTGGTTTTACGGTTTTTAAAATATCAGTAGTTTTCAATTTATCCATTATGGCCTTGGGCAGAATTAACCCGCGAATCATAATCCGTCCCGCCAGATTTTCCGAGCCGTCCGGCTGCCAAATAGCGGCCCCGCGGAATTCCATTGTCAGTGTCGGCGAAAACTCATCTCCATCTATAAGCAGCATCGCCTTTTTACAGCGTATGGTACGCAATGCCTCATGGCTGTCAGAATCGTATTCAATTGCCTCGACATCTCCAGACAATCCGACTTTTTTTTCGCCTTCCGCGCTGCATTGGACGGCAGTAAACTCCAAAGTTCTTTGGCCGTTGTACAATCGATAAGATTTGTTGTTATTTTGAGAGGATGTAATATCATTGGCCAGCAATTCAGCGGTAAATTGCACATAAGTTTCCCGAGCAAGTTTCTCTATCGGAGAAAAACTTATGGGATTGGCCATAATCTCTTTCATTTTATCTATTTTTTTGAATTTTATGCTGTCCCCCATAAGAGGCGGGAACTCCGCCGTAATCGGAAGCCACTCAAAAAAGAACCATCCCTCATCCGCTGAGCCCATCTGATAAGTATTGTGTGCTAATATCTGTACCTCATTAAACTTCCTGTGCGAATCGAATTCCACTTTGGCATTTTCGGTGGTAATAATCTTCTGTATCTTCTCATTCTTGATTTCAACGATGACCACACCTGAAATCGTACTATTCTGCAAATCAGCATTGTCGGCATAAATAATATACCTTCCGTCAGGAACCTTGTAATATCCTTTTCGCTGAATATTTCGGAATATTATCTGCTTGGCGTCTGCTTTGACGGCCTTTTCCGCTCGCTGGATAAAGGCAGGTACTACATAAAAACTAAAAATAAGATTTGCAATCGCCACTATAATAGCAAGTGCAAACCCAGGATAAACCAACACCACCAGGCTTATACCGCTGGCCCGGCAGGCATCAAGCTCATTGTCCCCGGCAAATCGTCCATAAACAAGGGCCGCAGCAAACAGCGCTGCCATTGGAAGTACAAACGTCAGCGTAATAGGCAGAAAATATCCAATCAAATCGATAACCTGGCCCGGCCCTACGCCGAACTCCTGAACCGGACGAAGAATGCTGCCAAGACTCATCATTACCGTCAGGGCAACTGCCGAAAGGAGAAAAATCTTCATCAGCTCACGAAATATATATCTATGCAGGGTAAAAATCATAACTTTCATTCCATCGTGCATATCGCGCAAAAGCAAAAAAACTTAAAGCTCCTGTAACATACAATATACGCAATAAGGCACCGCTGCAACAAAATTCTCTATATGCACACCTTGGGGGGCATCGGTCGTTTGCAGATTTTTTTGTCTTTTTTTTCCCAAAAGTATAAAATATTGATAAATTTTTTAAAAAAAGGCAGAATTATGGTTGCGCAAAGCCATACTTAACAGTCATATTAATAGAAGTCAGTCAGGAGTGTTTGTGTTGCAGAGAGGTTTGCAGCGACTTTTAGAGGTTTTTGAACATGAGGGGCCGAGTCTGTACACGCTACTGACGCGGCTGGTGCTGCGCGAAGATGTCGCCGAGGAACTTATGCAAGAATTGTTTGTAAAACTTGCCAATTTCAGGGGTCTTGATAAGGTCAAGAACCTGGCTGCTTATACGCACAAAACGGCAACCAACATGGCCTTTGACTGGCACAAGACCGGAGATAAAGGCCCATGCCGGCTGGACAATGCCCCTGAGCCGGTTTCAGGTTTCATTTCCCCGTTAGACAAGCTTTCCTTAGACGAAGAAATAAAGGATGTGCTTTGCGCCATATCGCAGTTACGGGGTGCATCCCGTGAGGCATTTGTAATGCGATATATCCAGCAGCAGAGCTATGAATATATAGCCGGAGAAATAGGCAAAACGCCTCATCAGGTACGGTCCTTATGTTTTAAGGCGATGATGCACATTCGCTATGTACTAAGCGACAAGGAATTACGTTATTCAAAAAAAGGGGGGCACGGTGCCGAGGATTGACGAACAGGAAATTCTGCACCGATTGGAACTAATTTCACAAATCAAGCCCAGCCCGGAGTCAACCGCACGGGCTATGGAGCGGGTCCGCAGGGTTCTTGTCAATATGTCGGAAAAGGGGGCAGCGATACTGAGGATTGACGAGATAGATGATATTTTACGCCGAGTGGAACGGCTCTCGCAAACCAGGCCCAGTTCTGAGTGGGTTAACGAGGTAGAGGACGTTTTGCGCAGAGTGGAACTACTCTCGCAAATGGATACCGACCCGTGGTTAACCGCACAGACTATACATCAGGTGCGCACTGTTCTTGTCCCTATGATGCAGGAAAAGAAAGTGACCTCAAAGCCGATAAGAATATGGGGAAGAATCCTGAGAACGAGGGTTTCAAGGTTTGCGGCGGCTGCGATATTCACGATTTTCATTTTGCTGCCGTTAAGTTATGGCGCAGTTAAAATTATAAAGACATACTTTTTTCAAGAAAAGCCCACCTCTATAACAACGAAGAACACAACAATCTTGTCTGGGGAGGGGGATGAAAACCGAGCAAGGAAGGTTTACGAGGAGATTAACCAACTAAGGGAGGCCGGTAAATGTGAAAAAACTCTTATAAAAGAGTGGGTGGAAAACGGTATTGTGTTTCAACGGTATAAAGTTCGCTACACTCTGGCAAGCGGTGAGGCCGTAACGATGATTGAAGACCGGCCCGTAAATGATACAAATGATGCCGACGCAAACCAGCCTAAGGATGAAGAATAGATGGACGGCAAGACGGTTTAACGGTAAAGAAAAATGGTGGGGTAATGGTTCGACAGGCTCACCATAAAAGACCCCACCCTACCGGACTGGATACCTGCTTTCGCAGGTATGACAAATCTTTTAACCGTTCGAGTACTTATAAAATCAAATGTTATTGGTTAATAGTTTGTCGGATTACCTTATGGATGCCTCATGAAGCATATGTGTCTGCAGCATCACCTACACTTGAGCTATCGCGGGAGGAAGCCGCATTGCTGGTACTGCACGCGTCTGTGCAACCGCAGGTACACACACATCCGCAAGAACACCCCGTCCAATCATTAGTCCCTTCCTGCCCTGCACCGATAGTTTCATGGAAATTAGTTACATCAATCATTTTAAGACTCCTTAAAAAAAGTTTAACGGTTTAACTACAATCATGGGCAATGGTTCGACAGGCTCACCATCCAATGCCCATGCCACTGAAGCTAATGTATAGACTTCGTGCCTTGTGTACTATTAAACGTTTAGTAAATGTTTTTGGTTCATCCGGCTAATGCGATATGTGGCGTGGAAAATTCAGGTAGGGTGGGGTCTTTACCCCACCATTTTAGCTCTCTCGAAAAAAGCAAATCACTTCTTGCATAAAAGTCGCCTGGATAATATGATTTGGGGAAACCTGATTAGTCAGTAGAAATTACGGAGTGAACAATGTCGCATAAATTCATAAACGAAATAATTGCAGGCGAAACAATCAACGATATTTATCTGGTCAAAGAGCCTATACTGCGAAGCACGACCAAGGGCGATTTATATATAGCAATGTACATCTGCGACCGCAGCGGTCAGTTAAACTGCAGAATGTGGCAGGCAACTGAGTCTGCTTACAATCAGCTCCCAAAACCAGGCTTTGTTCACGTTCAGGGCAGAAGCGAACTCTATCAGAACAACCTGCAAATCGTCATAAATCATTTCACCGTTGTCAATACCGACAAGGTTTGCCTCGATGATTTTCTGGCTCGTACCGACAAAGACACCGGCAAAATGTTTGAAGAAATAAAAAAAATTCTTGCAGGAATAAAAAACCAGCACTTAAAGATGCTTATCGGGGAATTTCTCGCTGACAATGACCTCATGGAAAAATTCCGCAATGCCCCAGCCGCTATAAAATTGCATCATAACTATCTTGGCGGCCTGCTCGAACATACCAACAATATGCTCAAGGTTGCAACTGCAATCCTGCCACTGTACCCGAAGGTGCAGGCGGATCTCGTTCTGGCTGGGATTTTCCTGCACGATATCGCCAAAACCGAAGAGCTTTCGTACGATATTGCTTTTGCATATACCGATTCGGGACAGTTGATCGGGCATATCGCAAAAAGTTTTCTCATGATAAATCAAAAAGCTGAATCCCTGATTGCAAAAGGGACACCTATCGACAAAATGGTTTTAGATGCACTCGGCCATATTATTTTGTCGCATCACGGCCAATATGAATTCGGCTCGCCAAAACTGCCCGCAACAGCCGAGGCCTTTATGGTTAATTACATCGACGACCTCGATGCAAAAATTGGGCAGGTAACCGTAGCAACTGAAAATGAAACCAGCGACTCGGACTGGACAGCCTGGCAAAACGCCCTTCAGACCCGGCTTTATAGAAAACGAATTGAATAGCTTAACCTTCTATATGCCGGTACTGATATGCTATGTGCGGCTCAGAACTATGCCAGAAAATCGCCAGATTTTTTCAAACCGCTTATAAGACATGGATATCTCGCCCAAAACAGGGTCTCCAACAATTACCTGATTATTGGAAACATCAAGAACAACCACACAATGGTCAACCATAAGTGCGTTTTTCACCACAGCCAGTGTCACACCTGAATTTTTCAGTTCCTCAATGGAGTCAAAGTGCCGGTACAGGCATTTCAGGCCTTTCGAACCGTATTTGTTCTCAAGGGCGTCGCTGAGGCAGGAAGGAAGAGTCCCTGCAACGGGGCTGGTATGAGCAAGTATGGCTAACTCACCTTCGTAACCACGCAAGTTAAGTTTTCCCAGTGCTGTCACAGCAGCCGCAGGTCCACAGGTGTAACTGGTACTCTGAATACATATACCTTTGGAATTAATCACCGTGGGAAGATTTGCCAGATGGTCTTTGATTATAGCCGGTACAAGAAAAGGCAAAACACTAAACCAGACTACGACTAATGACATCAGAATACAGACCAAAATCTTTTCAACCTTGTATGGCAAATGCCGCAGGCAGACAGTTAAACCCACTGTAACAGCCAATGCCAAAATGATAAATTTTATTCGCCCGATCGCAACCCAGCAAAAAGGAGGTTCAAATTTCAGGGCTTCACTATACCTGGCCAGTACCATCATAATGATTATTGCAAGGGATAAAAGATAGCACAACATCCAAAAGAAGCTTTTAAGTCTTGAAAGTTTATACCCTGCCGCAACACCTGCCAGTGCCACCAGAATAACACCAAAAGTCTCAAGCCATGGATTCACTTTATTCTCCTCCGTAAAGAACGGTACTCCGAAGTCGCCGACATCGCCACATCTCTAAAAGTCGATACCGCGAACTCGCCTGTATATTTTATATCCTCAAGAAGTTTAATCTACCATATTTAATTTTTGAAACCAAGAAAATTTTAAAATTATGCCAAA
>JAPLMV010000118.1 GCA_026386835.1 Planctomycetota bacterium
GTATAAATTAAAGTTTTTAGTGGTTTGTGAAAGCAATACCCGATAAGAGGAATTTGAAAATATGCGTCATAGAGTAGCAGGGCGTGAGTTGAGTCGAACCAGTGAGCATCGATTGGCGTTGCGGCGAAATCTGGTTGCTTCGCTTTTTGAGCATGAGACGATTTCAACGACAATACAGAAGGCAAAAGAAGTAAAACCGTTTGCTGAAAAGTTAATAACCCTGGCTAAGCAGGGCACCTTGTCGGCCCGGCGACGTGCTATAGCTTTGCTTGGCAATCGCAATATCATTGCTTTTGAAGAGGGTAACGCTGTCAGCAAGGGGACTGTAATCGGAAAATTATTCAGTGACATAGCCCCGCGGTATCTTGACAGGCCGGGCGGTTATACGAGAATCATTCGTTTGTCCATGAGAAGATTGGGAGATAACGGCCAGCTTGCTCTGCTCCAACTGGTAGGCAAAGAGGAAACTGCGAAAAAAGAAGGGAAATCTTCCGGCAGGAAAGAGTCAGCTAAAAAAACCAGGGGTACCAAAGTTGAACAGTCAGCGAAGACTGTTGAAACCTCGCCTGCTTCTGAATTGAAAAAACCAAAAGAAGTGGAAAAAACTCCGGAAACCGACAAAAAGGCAGAGCAGCAGTAAGTCGGTTTTGGGGAGGTCAGTTGCGCAATGAGCAACGATGATTGCATTTTTTGCAAAATGGCAGTTGGGCAGATTCCGGTTGCAAAGGTTTATGAAGACCAGGTTGTCCTTGCTTTTTTGGATATCGGGCCTGTAAGCGATGGCCACACTTTAGTGATTCCCATGCAGCACTTTGAGAAATTAGATGATTGTCCCCCTGAGCTTTTGGGACAGATTAGTTCCCGTCTTGGTAAAATTGCCAAGGCCGTAGTCGATGCGACTGGTTCAGCCGGTTATAATGTGTTGTGCAATAACGGCAGGGCGGCAGGCCAGTTTATTGAGCATTTTCATTTTCATATAATTCCTCGAAATGCCGGTGACGGTGTTTTTGACCACTGGCCTTCTCATAAGTATGCTGAAGGTAAAATTGAAAAAATTGCCGCCAGAATTCGTGAAAAGTTATAATTTGATTTTTATCTTTCTTGATAATTGGTTATTTTTGTGGTATTGTATTTGATATTGGCCGCGGGGTAGAGCAGCCTGGTAGCTCGTCGGGCCCATAACCCGGAGGTCGCAGGTTCGAATCCTGCCCCCGCTATTACAGTAACATCTTTAGGGACAAGCACTTATGCTTGTCCCGTTTTGTTTGGCTGGCGGCGGTTGCAACTAAAATGCAACTAAATTTGGCCGAACATCTCCCGGGATTGGACAGGCAATCTTTGTTCGGGAGAACAAAAGGAGATGTTGCTATGGCATCTATTTTTCAACGCGGCAAAGGTCGAATTTGGTGGATAAAGTACTACGTCAATGGTCGCCAAGTTTATTATTCACTTGGAACGAAGAATGAGAGGGCAGCGAAAAGGATAAAGCGGCAAATCGAGGGTGAAGACGCAAAAGGTGAGTTGATAGCACCATCAAAAATTCCATTGCCAGCTTTTCTTGAAGACTTCTGTCAGTTTCTGAAGACAATCAGGACACACAAGTCGTACTCGGGTGATATATCTGTGTTACGCATTTTCTTTGGACCGATTTGCCCCTCTCTTGAACTGGGAACTTGTGTAAATAAACGCTGGCGTTCCAGTCATTCTATGCAGCTATATGACACAATGCAACACCTTCATGTGAAGGCCGATACTTTGGAAGACATTACAGCAACCAAGATTGAGAACTTTTTGACTCAGCGTATTCGTGCAGATATGAAGAGAGGGCTCCTTTCGTATAAACGTTAAACGTTCACAAAATTATACTTGAGGATGCCCTCTCTTCATATCTTCATGGACGACCTCCGGGTCAGTCCCTTATTCGTGAATGAACTCGGCCGGATTTTTGCTATGCCTCAATAATCTGCGTGGACTGTCTCCCGTAAGGGATGGCCAAGCCATTTACGACAAGTCCCCCATAGGTGCGTGGCAGCGTTTTTTACGATTGCCGAAGAACTTTATCAGATACTGATGTCCTCTAAAGATTATCGTGCAGCAATTTGCTCAAAAGACAATGCTGTTCAGAGAGGTAACTGGCGGAATATGAAATCTAAACCGGCTTAGGAAATTTGCAAGGATGCCTTCGAATTAAAAA
>JAPLMV010000200.1 GCA_026386835.1 Planctomycetota bacterium
TCAGGCGGCGGCTGATATGCTGGGTTTTGATGTACTTAATATCGCAAATGAAGGAAAATTCGTTGCGGTTGTTTCGCCGCAATCTGCCGAAAAATGTCTGAATATCTGCAAAAAACATCCACTCGGCACAAACGCAAGTATAATCGGCCAGGTCGTTGAAACCGGCGATGTGCCGGTTGTGGAAATGACAACCAGAATCGGTGGCAGAAGAATAGTTCAGATGCAGTACGGACGCGAACTGCCGAGGATATGCTGATGCATGAAACGATTGTCGCACAGAGTATGTTAGAGGCAATCATCACCGAAGCAGAAAAAATAAACGCTAAACCCATTTGTGCGAAAATTACTTGCGGAACACTCAATGCCGTTAATGATGACTCGCTTTGTTTTGCCTTTGAGGCAATCGCCAAAGGGACAATCTGCGGTGGGATGAAACTTCAAATCGAGCATAAACCGATGCAGGGGCGATGCAGAAATTGCAGCGAGGTTTTCGATGTCGATATCCTGAATTTGCGATGCCGAAAGTGCGGCGGCGATGATTTTGAACTGTTGCCCGATGAACCTTTGACGCTGCAGACAATAGAATTTGAAACGGAGTGATACTATGTATAAAAAAATCGATGTAGGCAGAAAAATCCTAAGCGCCAACGAGGAATATGCACTTAAAAACAGCCGATTTTTCGCCGAGCATAAACAATTGTGTCTTAATATGATATCTTCGCCAGGCTCAGGCAAAACCACAATTCTGACAAAGACGATAACGGAGCTTAAAGGTAAAATCAAAATCGGCGTTATCGAAGGCGACATCCAGACCGACCTTGACACTCAGAGAATAAGGGCGACAAATGCTCCTGCCATTCAGATAGAAACGCAAGGCGCGTGCCACTTGTCCGCTGCTCAGGTGGGGACGGCATTGGAAAAACTGCCTATTGAAAAGCTGGATTTGATTTTCATTGAGAACGTGGGGAACTTAGTTTGTCCGGCTGCCTTTGAGCTGGGCGAAACCGGAAAGGTCGCTGTTCTTTCCGTTGCCGAGGGCGATGATAAGCCCGCAAAGTATCCTGCGATTTTTGCAAAAGCAAAGGCAATGCTCATAAACAAAATCGATTTGCTCAAAGTCCCCGGCCTGGTGGATTTTGACATTGAAAAGGCAAAGGCCGATGCAAGAAAGCTGAACAGGGATATTAAGATTTTTCCGGTGTCAGCCAAAACCGGTGAAGGATTTGCCGACTGGTGTCGATGGCTTGTGGAATCCGTAAGCAATCTTCGCCAATAAAAAACCCCCGGCAAACCAGGGGTTAATATTTTTGATTAGATTACATTCAAAAATTTTTGGCTTTGAACTGTTGCACGAATTATTTCTTGATGCTGCAGTTCGGGTCCTTGGCCTTTGGGCAAGAATTTGGGTCTTTTGCCTTTTTTCCGGCAGCGGGACAATTGACGTCTGAGGCATTTTTTACCATCGGACAACTTTTTCCAGCCTGCACCGGCTGCGAGCCGATAAGCACAACTGTTGCAATAAACAATACCAGTATGCTTACAACTGTTACGAATCTCTTTGCATTTCTTACGTCCATACATTACTCCTTAAACTGAATATTAAAATTTACCTTTGTTACATTTGCAGACTGCCTCGAATTGGTTATAGGGCAACTGCGACGGGTATTATACTATAGATATTGGAATAATGTTCGTCTAAAACAGGATTTAAACATTAAATTTTTCCCTGCCTTTGGGGCGTTTCCTGCGGTAAAATAGAAGAAATGCTTACGGAATTTGAGAAGAAAATACTTAAATTTATCTATTCAGAAGAGCTTTTCGGCTCAGGGGACAGGATTTTATTGGCTATCTCCGGCGGGGCCGATTCTACAGCCCTTATGTATGCGATGCAGCAGTTGAAAGCCGATGGGCCGTTAAAGACGGAGTTTCTTTGCGCTCATATAAATCACCAGTTAAGAGGCCTCGACGCAGATGCAGATGAGAATTTTGTCATTGAGCAGGCTGCCATACTCGAGATGCCTGTAAAGACAAGGAAAATCAACGTCGCCGATTATGCCTGCGAAAACAAATTATCAATTGAAACGGCGGCGAGGAAATTGCGTATCGAAGCTCTGCTCGATATCGCAAAGGCAAACGGCTGTAATGTGATAGCTGCTGCGCACCATAAAGACGATAATGCTGAAACGATTATTCAGCGGCTTTCTCGCGGCACGGGCTTTCGCGGCCTTTGCGGAATATGGCCCAAAAGAACTTTTGACGGCATAAATTTTGTCAGGCCATTACTATGCGTAACAAGGCAGGAAATTATCGATTATCTTAAAAATCGAAACCTGAATTGGCGGCACGACTATACAAATGACCAGTGTGTCTACAGACGCAATTTTCTACGCCATAAACTGATTCCGCAATTGCAGGAGAATTGTCAAACTTCCGTCGCCGAGCAGTTGTTCGACCTCTCTGAAGGGGTACGCAGATTTTATGGTCTTACTTGCAAACGCGCAGAAAAACTTTGGCCTGGATTGGCAGATTGTGCCGAAGGCAGAATTGCCTTGGATTTGAAGATGCTCGCCCCTGAGCACCCGGCTGTTAAGGTTGAACTGGTTCAGAGGTGCTTGGCATTATTGGGATGCGGCGAGCAAAACTTGACGCAGGAGCATTATGAGAAAATCCTGCAACTGACAAAAGAAAAGACAAGCGGCAGGCAAATCGAACTGCCCGACGGCTTTATAGTAAGATACGAATACGGAAAATTAGTTTTTACTGATTGTCATTGCGAGCGAAGCAATCTCATTTCAAAGACAGCCGTCAATAGTATAGAGTTTGCCGTTCCCGGCCAGACCCGGTTCGGCGATTACCTGGTAGAGGCCGGCATTTTCGATGCCGAAATGGGAGCCGGAAAATTCAAGGCGGGCAAGACCGGTTTTGTCGAATGGTTTGACTGGGAGAAAATAAAGCCGCCTTTGATTGTTCGGACGCGCAAAGATGGTGACAGGTTTATTCCGCTGGGCCTTGTTGAGGAAAAAAAGGTCGGCAGATTTCTGATTGACCAGCGTGTACCGCAGCGGATACGAAAAAAGGTGCTGGTCGTTGCCGACAGCGAAAAGATTATCTGGCTTTGGCCGATTCGAATGTGCCAGCAGGCCAAAATCACTGAAAAAACCAAAAAGATTCTCCGCCTTCAGATAACCGACGCAGGCAGTGACAGAGAGTTTTGAGTTGAAGAATTTTTTGGACAGGATTACAAGATTTATTTCATGGCTTACAATGTGGCGTTGTAAACGGGCAAATGCTACTCTGCGAAGTAGTTCGCTACGAAGCACGAGAAGGCGGTTAAGTCGTTTATTTTAAGGCAGTTAGGTGAAAAAATGATTTCACCACGAAGACGCTGTTTAAGGCGGCAGATAGGAAATATTGAAAAAATAAAAGTTAATTTGGGAAGGATTTTGGTATAATGTTGCAATTGGAAGGTGGAAAAATGTTTAAAACCACGGAAAATTGGAAATCTTAGTTATAGGTCTTTTTTACAGGAGGATTGGCAATGTCCAGAAATGAGAAAAACAAGTCCACCACACAGATGGCGGATAAAAAATGGTTTATTGTGATGTTGGCTGTTATCGTGTGTTTTGCCTTTAGCCCGCCGCAGGCGGGGGCCGACACCTGGCTGGAAAGACAAAAGCTTCTTGCCTCGGATGGCACTGCCGGGATATTGTTTGGCCGTTCTGTTTCTATCAGCGGCAATTATGCAATCGTGGGGGCGTCTAGCGATGACGACAATGGAGGCGACTCCGGCTCGGCATATATATTCAATCGGGATGGGACAAACTGGGTTCAGCAGCAAAAGCTTACCGCCTCGGATGGCGCTGCCAGCGATCAGTTTGGCTATTCAGTTTCTATCAGCGGCGATTACGCAATCGTGGGGGCGTATGGCGATGACGACAAAGGAAGCGCCTCCGGCTCGGCTTATATATTCAAGCGGGATGGCACAAGCTGGGTCCAGCAGCAAAAGCTTCTCGCCTCGGCGGACGGCGCCACCAACGACTATTTTGGCCGGTCTGTCTCTATCAGCGGCGATTATGCAATCGCGGGGGCGTATGGCGATGACGACAAAGGAAGCTGCTCCGGCTCGGCTTATATATTCAAACGGGATGGCACAAGCTGGAGCGAGCAGGCAAAGTCAAACGGGATGGCACAAGCTGGAGCGAGCAGGCAAAGCTTCTCGCATCGGATGGTGCTGCCAATGACTGCTTTGGCTATTCAGTTTCTATCAGCGGCGATCATGCAATCGTCGGGGCGTATCAAGATGACAGCTACAAGGGCTCAGCTTATATATTCAATCGGGATGGGACAGTTTGGGTTCAGCAGCAAAAGCTTCTCGCCTCGGATGGCGTTTCCGGTGTCCTATTTGGCTATTCAGTTTCTATCAGCGGCAATTATGCAATCGTCGGGGCGCTTCAAGATGACAACTACTCCGGCTCGACTTATGCGTTCAAGTTTCGCCCGAGGGCAGACCTTAATGATGACTGTAAGGTGGATTTCGCTGACTTTGCAATCTTTGCCGATTGGTGGCTATACGGAACCGATTAAGCGTTGAAAAAACAGCTTAATGAAGATTCGAAATCTGGTGACACCCTACAGGGGAAATAGAGGGTAAGCCCTGTCGGCTTACATCGTGGCATTGGAAAGTAAAGAAACAGCTGGAAAAGGCGGAAAAGCGTGTTTTTGGGCTAAAAATGGGCATTGTCGGCTTACTTTGAGGCAGAGTCTGTTAACTCTGTGACAAAGTCGGTTAACTCTGAGGCAAAGTCGGCGTGATATGTGACAGGTAACGCGTGATATGCCGCAGATGAAGCGTGATATGCGACAAAGTCGGCCTGTGTTTGGCCTTTGAAGCAGGCAATCTGCTGGGCGACATGCAGGAAAATCGCAGAAGTAACATCTTCCACCGTTTCTTTATAAAAGAGCCGATGCACACAAAACCGGAAAATCCGCTAATAGTAAAGGTCGTAAAGCCGCCCAAGTGCCTCCGACTCTGTGCGGGCCCGCGACACTAAATCATCGGTATTTGACTTCTCTGCGGATTTTGCCATAACATCAACCATTGCCGTAAGTATAATTGCGCAGGATACGGATATGTTACATCAATTCCAAAAAAAACATGAAAAATAAATTTTGTGCGCATAAAAAACCCCCGGCAAAAGCCGAGGGTTTAATTTTATCTCCGAGTCACGAGCCACAAACCACGACCTTTTACCAGCAGTTTGCGTCCTGCGGGTCGGTGCACCGCAGCCAGGTGCCTGCAACTATTGCCATATCCTTAAAATCAACTCGGCAGTCCTTGTTGATATCGCCGCTGACATACCATGTGCCCGGGTCGCCACATTTCTGCGGTGTGGGATTTGTAAAGTCCTGGCCCTTGGGGTACGGGAGCCGGCCTGCCCAAAGGATGGGGGTCCAGCCGCTCGGCATCAGCGGACGAACAGGATAGTCGTTAGTCATCCAATTGTTAAACTGCCAGAGGTCTTTATCGCTGAGAAGGGCGTAGCTGTGGCCGAAATGGAAATACCCGACAAAATATGGCGGTATCGGCGTATTCGGCTCGATAAACCATTCGTGGTATTCCGGCGTCTGGTAATATTTGTATTCGTGCTGAGAGCGGAATTCGCCCACTTTCAGTGTGCCGCCCGGGTCGGAATAAATACTAAAGGAGCAGATGGCATATCCGCCGCACATATTGGGTATGTTCATGCCTGTGCCGCCTGCAGCGAGCGGGGTTCTAAATCGCCAGGTAAAGTCCGGCTTTGGGGTTCCCGAAATCGGGTAAGTGAAATATGTGTTTGTCATGGAGATATTGCTGCCGTTGGGGTCGTTGGCGTCGTAAGGTGTAACAAGCTCAGCGGTTAGGGTTACGGCAGTGCCGGTGGGGACGTTGTGGTCAATGAGATTATAATTAATCGTAATGGCCTTTTTGTTCGGCTCCTCGGTAATAGTTGGGATATTGTTTGTGTCCCAATCGATGGCGACTCGATAAGTAAGGATTTTGCTGCCGACAGAGGTTTTGCTGTGAAAATCAAGAGCATTTACAGCCATATCCTGAGTTACTTTGTATGAGCCGACAACGGTCTGGGTGAGAGGATTGTTGCTGTCGGCGGGGCTTAATGTAAGGACGTGGTCTATATACCAGTGCGGCACGTTTGAGTAGTTGAAGTAGAAGCCCTTGCCTTCATTGCAGTCGCCGGGATTTGGATTGTTGTAGTCGTCGTATGTGTATGTCTGGACATTTTGTGTGATGTCCCAATAATCGGAGTCGGTAATTTTCACTTTATCGGGATTACCTGTAAGTGTATTGGCATCGTTGGCATCTCCCCATGCCGTGACGGAGTGACCGCCGCAACCGACGTTTGCATCCCAGGTGGGTTTACGGATGCTAAGCTGAATCATATTGCATGCACGGAGACGGTTGGCGACAAATTTTGGAATTTCTGTATTACGCCAGGGGTACCTGACGATTTTGCAGTTGGGGTCGCCGTGAATTACCTGGACGTTATAGGGATTGGTGTTTTTCCAGGTATTGTTGGCATCCTGAAGCCACCATGTAATTGCGGTGTCGGTCCAGCCGGAGTTGTTGGCACCAAAGTGAATAATCATCTCGTCGTAGACATCGTCGGCCCGCTCCTGTACATTATTGCCGTCGCCATAGCCGGCACCAGCGAGCATATTGGCGGCAGCGCACATCCAGCAGGTGGGCTTGTTGCCGTGCGCGTGTTCGGCCTTATCGAGATCGGGGGGCGGATTCATTTTAAGCCAGTCGCCTAAAGACACTCCTGCTGTCAGCACCACTGCCGCTACCACAATTAAAAACGAAAGAGTTGTGCAAATTGAATTAATTTTTTGGGTTTTCATAAAATTCCTCCTTTACTTGTCAATAGGCAGAAAACCCATTGGTATTGAGTTGTCTGTCTGGTCCGCAAATACTTTTAACAAAAACAATAAAATGACGAATTGAAAAATAGCTTGATGAACAGTATCCCAGATGTGGGAAGGACATTGTACGCCGCAACAGGTGAATTACTCCGTCCGGCCTTCCTTTTTCCTCTAATTTTATTAGAAAGTAATTATACCAGAGAGGACTTAAAAAGTCAAGAAAATTCCCTGCCTTATTTTAGTCTTACCGCCATAATTTTTATTTTTGATTTTCTACTTTTAATCTGTTAGAGTACCTAGGTTTTACATGGACTGTCAAAAACAGTAAAAAAACCTATTTATAGTACTAACAATAAGAAGGAGACGTACAAATGGCGACAAAGGTGGCAATTAACGGGTTCGGCCGAATCGGCAGGGCTGTGGCAAGAATTATTTTTGAAAGAAAAGGCGATTTGGAGCTGGTGGCAATAAACGATTTGTCCGATGCCAAGAGCCTTGCACACTTGTTCAAATATGATACCGTCGAGGGCAAGTGGAAAGGTACGGTCGAGGCCAAGGATGATTCACTGATTATCAACGGAAAGACCGTCAAGGTCGTGGCGGTAAAGAACCCCGCCGAACTGCCTTGGAAGGCCATGGGCGTCGATATTGTGGTTGAATCAACCGGCATATTTACAAAGGCCTCCTCAGAGAAGGGCGGCTATGCCGACCATATCAAAGCAGGGGCAAAAAAAGTAGTGCTGACCGTACCCGCAAAAGATGACATCGATGCAACGGTAGTTATGGGCGTCAACGAACAGATACTCACCAAAGACGTCAAGTGCGTCTCGAACGCAAGCTGTACAACTAACTGCCTGGCTCCTTTGGCAAAGGTTATCAATGATTCCTTCGGTATCGAGAGCGGCATTATGACAACCATACACGCCTATACCAACGACCAGAAAGTTGTCGACCAGATTCACAAGGACCTGCGACGT
>JAPLMV010000314.1 GCA_026386835.1 Planctomycetota bacterium
TTCTCTCCTCACGCATACTTACGGTAATTCCGGTCGGAATGTGTTCAAGACGGATGGCGCTGCTGACCTTGTTGACGTTCTGGCCGCCAGGCCCGCCGGCCCTGCACACCTGTTCCACAACGTCACTGGGATTAATCTGTACATCCACTTCCTCCGGCTCCGGCAGCACCGCCACCGTTGCAGCCGACGTATGGATTCTGCCCTGCGTTTCGGTTTCCGGCACACGCTGGACGCGATGGCCGCCGCCTTCGTATCCGAACTCCGACCACACTCCCGTCCCTTTGATGCCGAATATAACCTCCCGAAAGCCGCCACCATCCGTTACGCTGAAATCGAGTTGTTCGATTTTCCACCTTCGGGCCTCTGCGTACTTTAGGTACATATTGTACAGGTCTCGCGCAAATAAAGCCGCCTCATCGCCGCCAGTCCCAGCCCTTATTTCCATTATCACCGAATCTATGGAATCATCTTCAGCCATTACCAGCGTGTTCTGCATTTCAGTAAGTAATCTGGTTTTTTGTTCTTCAAGCTCTTTGGCCTCTTCGCTTGCCATCGCCCTGAAATCTTCATCCGCGGATGTGTCCTCTGCAATCTGCCTTGCGTCTTCAAGCCCCGCAGCCGCTTTCTTATACTCGCGGTATTTGGCGACTATCGTTTTTAATTTGCCCTTCTCCTTGCTGATTGCTATCACCTTTGCCGAATCTGTGGCAATGGCGGGATCGGAAATCTGCTTTTCGAGTTCGTCGTGGCGATTCTCCATCTCTGAGAGTTTGGTTAAAAGACTATTGTTTTCTTCAGGCATAAATTAACATCCCGCATTTTGTATGGCATATTGACCGGAGTGTCGTTCAATAACAAAGGGCTCCAGCCCGGCTTTATCGGGATAGAGCCCTGTTTTTAGCTAAAAAACAGCTATTTTTTCTGGTCTTTTTTCGCTTCCATGAAGTAATCTGTCCCATATTTCTTCTGGAACCGCTCTATTCTGCCTGCGGTATCCACGAATTTTTGCTTGCCCGTATAGAACGGGTGGCACATGGAACAGATTTCTGCGTGTATTTCCTTCGACGTGCTGCGGGTCTCAAACGTGTTGCCGCAGCCGCAGTGAACCACCACCTTATTGTATTCAGGATGTACCTTTTCTTTCATACGAACTATTCTCCATAAAAACTATAAACATGCGATTCTACCATTACCGGCGGAGATTTCAAGAGAAATTTTTTAAATTAAAGCCACTTTTTAGGAGGTGTGTTTCAATCTTTTTTCTGAAAAAAGATTGAAACAGCAGCAATTTTGATGTAGACTAACGCGGTGTTTTTTATAAACTCACTTTAACGATTTCGGCATTTAATGCAGAGGTTTATTATGAAGGTAAATTTTAACAGAGCAGCCCTTGCCAACGCCTTAGGTCTTCTGACCAGCATAGTACCAAGCAGAACACCCAAACCGATTTTGCGATGCGTGAAAATTACCGCAGCAGGCAAGGATGTTCGAATCTGTGCAACAGACCTCGAGGTTGGTATTAACTACGCCATTTCCGAAGTTCAGGTCGAGAAAGAGGGCGAAATAGTTGTGCCTGCGGACAAACTGGCGGCGGTTGTCAGGGAAAGCATGGATGACACGCTTTCGGTACAGGCGGCAGAGGGCGCCTGTGAAATAAAAGGAGCCGACAGTCATTTTATGATTTATGGTCAGGAAGGCGACCAGTATCCGGCTGTGCCGGGCTTCGAAGGCGAAGGCGATATAAAAATCGCTCTTGACGTTCTTCAGGCGGGCATAAAGCAGTGTCTGTTTGCCACAGCGAAAGAAAGCACACGTTATGCGCTTAATGGTGTGTTGTGGGAAATCAAGGGCAAGAAGCTGCTGCTTGTTGCTACCGATGGAAGGAGACTGGCAAGGACAAGGGTTAATGTTTCAACTGCCGATGAAAAGGCCGCGGCGACAAAAATAATAGTCCCTGCCAAGACGATGGCGCTATTAGAACGGCTTGTCGCAGGCAGCGACAAGGACACCGTGGCGATAAAACTGGCGGATAACCAGATACTTATAAACTGTGCGGATGTTGTTATAAGTTCGAATCTTGTTGAGGGTAATTTCCCAAAGTATGAGGATATTATACCGAGCGATTATGATAAAAAACTTATGCTGTCAACCGAAGCGGTATTAAGCGCCGTACGCCGCTCGTCGCTGTTGACAAGCGAGGAATCCAGAGGCATTAAACTATCTATTGGCAAGGATAGTCTTATGTTCTCATGCAGGGCGCCGGAGACCGGCGATGCGCAGATTACTTTAGCGGTGGATTACAAGGGTGAGCCGATAGAGATAGGTTTTAACCCGCAGTTCCTGATAGACGTTCTGCGAGTTATACAGACGCCGGAATTCGAGCTCGAATTGGGTCAGGCGGACAGGCCAGGCCTGATAAAAAGCGGAAAAGACTTCATTTATGTTTTGATGCCTATCAATCTGGGTTAGAGATGCGTGAAAGCGAGCAATTACTTGACAGCAGCCGGTACCGAAAAAAACCGGATAAGCCGGTCGTCCTGGGCGATACCGTCAGGGCGATTGTGGAAAATCTGGTTTCACCTCGCCAGGCAATATTCGCCCCGGTAGCGCTGTTGTGGAATCAGTTACTGCCGGAAGAGCTCCGCAAACACAGCAAAATATCGGATATTTCCGACGGCCAGATGAAAGTGCAGGTGGACTCGCCATCACATGCTTATGAACTGCGATTGTGCAGTTCGGAGTTAATAAAAAAATTGCAGCAGCAGTGCCCCCATGCGAAAATAAAAAAAATCAAGTTTGTTGTCGGCTGAGCAGTTTATGGACCAGGCAAGGCCGTTTTGATAAAGGAGTCGTTGAAAGTGGCAGCAGTTATTAAAGAACATAAATATGATGCAAGTAATATTAAAATACTCGAAGGCCTCCAGGCCGTCCGCAAAAGACCGGAAATGTATATCGGAGATATCGGCAGCGGCGGACTTCATCATCTTGTGTATGAAGTTCTCGATAATTCCATCGATGAGGCGCTGGCCGGCTATTGTAACAACGTAATCGTTCAGATTCAGCCCGATGGAAGCTGCACCGTCGAGGACAACGGCAGAGGCATACCAGTCGAAGAGCATAAGGAAGCTAAGAAAAGTGCTCTGGATGTTGTTCTTACCACGCTTCACGCAGGCGGAAAATTCGACAGCGACAGCTACAAAGTTGCGGGCGGACTGCACGGTGTTGGCGTCAGTGTTGTCAACGCATTGAGCGAATGGCTTGAGGCAGATATCTACCGTGACGGCAGGCACTACAATTTCAGATGCATAAGAGGCGCCCCTCAGGGCAAAGTCAAGGAAGTCGGAAAGACCGACAAGTGCGGTACAAAAATTTCCTTTAAGCCGGATGAGGAGATTTTCGGTGAAGCGGATTTTTCTTACGATACCCTCGTAAAGCGAATCCGTGAAATCGCCTATCTGACCGCGGGACTGCAGATTACTTTTAAGGACAATCGAACAAACAAAAAAGAGTCATTCAAATTTGAAGATGGTATCAGGGCATTTATCAGGCATCTCAATGAGGGTAAGGAAGTTCTGCATAAAGATATTATCTATATCGCAAAAGAGGACACCGATGCGAAACTAAGCTGCGAAATCGCCCTGCAGTACAATAACGGCTACACTGAAAATGTGATAGCGTTCGCAAACAATATACGCAATATCGACGGCGGAACGCATCTTTCAGGTTTCAGAACGGCTTTGACGCGAACAATGAATTATTACGCCAAAAATAATAATCTGGTAAAGAACGGACAGGCGACTACCGGCGAAGATTTGCGTGAAGGCCTGACAGCGGTGGTGGCGGTAAAGCTGGCCAATCCGCACTTTGAGGCACAGACGAAGGTGCGTCTGACCAATCCGGAGGTTGATGGGTTTGTCGAAAGAGTCGTCAATGAGCAGCTCGGTCATTACCTTGAGGAGCATCCCGGCGAGGCAAAAATGATATTGAATAAGGCTATTCAGGCAGCCGCCGCCAGAGAGGCCGCCAGAAAAGCAAGAGAGCTTACAAGACGCAAAGGCGCTTTAAGCAGCGGTAACCTGCCGGGGAAACTTTGGGATTGCGCAAGCGGCGAAAAGGAAACAACCGAGATATTTATCGTGGAAGGTGACTCCGCAGGCGGTTCGGCAAAAGCGGGCAGAGACAGAAATATACAAGCCATACTTCCTTTGAAGGGAAAAATCCTGAATGTCGAAAAGGCACGCATGGAAAAAATGCTTGCCCACGATGAAATACGTACCATCATAAGTGCGCTGGGGACAGGCATCGGCACAGATGAGTTCGACTTGTCCAAATGCAGGTACGGCAAGGTGGTGCTGATGACCGATGCTGATGTCGACGGCGCCCACATACGGACGCTTCTATTGACGTTTTTTTTCAGACAGATGCCGGAATTGTTTCACAGCAGAAAGATTTATATTGCCCAGCCGCCGCTTTATGAAGTCAGGGTCAAGGGCAAAAGCAAATCCGAGTATGTTCTAACGGAAAACCAGATGCACAAGCGAATGATTGCCCGCGGTCTGGATGGTACGGAGCTTGTAATCAGGGATATTAAAGATGGTAAAAAGGCTGAAAAAACATCCAAAACACAGAAAATTTCCGGCGATAAGCTCACCGAGCTTATAAAGGAGCTTGCCGAGGTAGAGCGGATTGTCGCGGTTCTTGCCAGGCGAGGA
>JAPLMV010000013.1 GCA_026386835.1 Planctomycetota bacterium
CTCCTGCGACAGCTCGCCCATTGGGGTCACGCACGATGCCGGTAATCTTGGGAACACCTTTAAGTTCAATCTCCAGCCTCGCCGTCTTACCATCCTCAATCGTTACAGTCTGCTGCTCCCGTGGAGGAGATGAATACCCTTGCTTATATGCCCCCTGCACTATGTATTCACCCGGCGCAAGACGTACCGCCGCGATACCCTCTGAATTGGATACGCCGCTTGCTCCTTGGTTGCTGTCTTTTCCACGAACACTCACACTTGCGCCGGCAACCGGCTTTTTCTCATTGTCTCGGATGGTAACTTCAAGCATTCCGCCCTCACTTGCCTCAAGGATGATGCCGGAACTCATCTGTCCTGCCGTGGTGGTTACTGTTGCGGGCTTGATAACCCATTCTGCTGGCTTCTCGCGTGACGGAACATCCCTTATTGTATAGGTCTTTGCCTCAAGGCCGTCAAAACTGAACGTGCCGTCATCTTTGGAGACGACAGGTTTAACGCCGAATTGCCCACCAGGATTTTCTCCTGTGCATATCAGCTTTACTCCGCTAACCGCCTTGCCGGTGTCTTTTTCAACCACCTTGCCTTCGATTTTTGCTTCAATCGGCAGAATAATTCTTATATCCTTGCTTTGAACGGTATATTGGCCTGGAACGTATGACGCATTGTTTAGTGATTGCTGGGGCTTAAACGTGCTGATGGTCGCCCTGCCTGCTTTTTTGACAGCAAATTCCGCCTTCGCTTCCGCCGGTATCCCGTTAAATGCAAAAACGCCGTTGTCGCCCGTCGTTGTCTTAAGCAAATCGAGAGGTTCGGCACTGGCGATATATTTCGCCCCATTCGGCCCGCCCTGTAAATCGCCCAACAGCAGCACCGAAATCCGCACCTCAGCACCGCCAACAGGCTTACCGGCATCATCTACAACAACGCCGCTTAACGTGTACGGCTTGCCCATCGCTAGCATCATAACTTTATCTTCCCGCATCAGCCAGTTATCCCACCCGATGGCATAACCTTCCTTTGCCGCCACCAGCATATTAAAGCGATATTGTTTGTCTCCAGCCGTTTCAGCACTGAAAGAAAATCCGCCGTCCTCCCTGGTAACCTGCTCTTCGGCAGTTACATTCTTGAGTTCGTTTCCTCCGACATCAGGCGTAAGCTGATACAGCGTCACCTTCGCGCCTGCGACCGGCCTATTTCCATCATCAACGACCTTGCCCGAGCAGGTTATTTTTTTAGGAACATCCGCAGCCGAAACATTTGCGCTGAAAATACACGATAAAACCAATACTCCCGAAATGACCCTTTGCATAGACATTGTAAAGTCTCCTTAGAAAAAGCCTCGCTGCTCTTAAAATGACAACGCAGCCATTATACCCCCCTTTGTCTAATTGCAAATATCTTTTTCACGTTTTTATGCACTTGTGCTCTTTGTGTCTTCGTGCTGGAAAATCTTTCCTATTTTAACACAGGTGGTCTCTTTTAAACAGTGGTGTAAAAAACCCGACTTTTTTTGTAAAAAAGTGTAAAAAAGTGTTAGAAAGTGAACGATTTTTGTCAATAAATGCTCAATTCGTGTCAATTTTTGTCAGTTTTGTAACGATGCCAAAAACGCCCTAACCTCTTACCCCATAAGTACTAATCGCAATTTAATGCCAAAATCTTACCCATTTTAATAATCTGAAATTGGCAATCTCGCAGCCAACATCGGATTACGGTTTTTAGTCACATCGGAGAGTTGTATATTGACATGAGGGGTTAGAAGCGATTACATTAAAAGAAGTTACGATTGAGGCGCCCGTAGTTCAATTGGATAGAATGACGGACTTCGAATCCGTTGGTTACAAGTTCGAATCTTGTCGGGCGCATATTTTCATCATAAGCTCAATTTTATTTCAGTATTTTTCTCTTATGGTGGAATATTTGATATAATAAGCAAATACAAGGGCACTTTTCAAAGTTAATAGGGGGCGAATGGTTTCGACCGGATAGTGGCGAGCCAGATTGCATGTCCAGGACGTCGGTTGGCCTGGCTAATCATCCGACAACAAATTTTAAGCAACAACTATCAGTTGCAAATGGCTGCCTAATTAGGCAACCCGTCCTGCCCGATTTTGCCTGCGGGTTTGGTAAGGGCGTCAATTAGCAGGCTGGCCCAGCCGGGTTGTTCGGGACGGTTTGGTGAGACTATTTCCGAAATAGCTGATTTATGAGCCTGTCGTTTGGCGCATAATGAGGCGAAAGAAATAAACAAACGGCTAAACATGTAGTAATCTGTCTTAAAGCATCTCGGGACGGGGGTTCGAATCCCCCCGCCTCCAGTCTTCGTTCGCTGCTTGTCAGTAAACGAAGACTGTCTCGCCGAAGCTTTAGCGAAGGCGGACATTTTGCTAATTGATAAACGCAGCGAACTACGACTCGGCAGGCCAGTATGAAATATTACTATGTATATATATTACAATCTGAAAATGATTCTGAAAGATTCTATACAGGTCTTACGGACGATCTTGAAAGTCGTTTAAGAACTCATAATCAGGGGAAATGTAAACATACCTCCAAATACATTCCATGGAAAATCAAGACAGCTGTTGCTTTTACGGATAAAGAAAAATCTCTGGAATTTGAAAAATATCTTAAAACATCTTCCGGCAGAGCTTTCGCAAAAAAACGCTTATAAAGCCGAGGTTTTGGAGTTGTACTAGTTCAGCGTGAGGGGGTAATCTTGTGAAGAATGGCTTGCATTATCGGGGCAGGGGGGATATAATACCTAAAGTGAATTTTATGTAAATGACGAAGGTAAATATATAATGGCAAAGCAAACAGGTAACGGTAGAACAAAGGCGATTTGCAGCTTCTGCGGCAGGTCCAGTAGTGGGGCGGATGCTTTCATAGAAGGGCCAGGCAAGGTTTTCATCTGCCCGGAATGCGTGGATTTGTGCCATAATATCGTACAGCAAAATACCAAACGGCTCAGTAAGCCGATGGCGGGGCTAAAGGAACTGCCCAGGCCGCGAGAAATAAAGGAATATCTTGACCAGTATGTAATCGGTCAGGAGCACGCCAAGAAGTATTTATCTGTTGCTGTTCATAATCACTACAAACGGCTTGTACATACCGACAGCAACGACGGCGAAGTGGAAATCGATAAATCGAATGTTCTTTTAATCGGGCCGACAGGGTCGGGCAAGACGCTGCTTGCCAAGACGCTTGCTCGGATGCTGAAAGTGCCGTTTGCAATATGCGATGCGACGACAGTTACGGAAGCGGGATATGTGGGCGAGGATGTTGAGAACTTTTTATTGCGGTTATTGCAGAATGCGGATTACGATTTGGAATCGGCACAGCGCGGGATAGTGTATGTCGATGAAATCGACAAGATAGGCAGGAGCAGTCAGAACGTCTCAATTACCCGCGATGTTTCCGGCGAGGGCGTGCAGCAGGCGTTGTTGAAGATGCTGGAAGGAACGACGGCTAATATACCTCCGCAGGGCGGCAGGAAGCACCCGGAGCAATCGTATATTCAGATGGACACAACGCAGATACTTTTCATTTGCGGCGGGACATTTGTAGGGCTTGATAATATTATAAAGAAGCGGCTGGGGAAAAAATTGATTGGCTTCGGCTCAGAGCTGTCGAGCAAAAGCGATAAGGGAGACGAATACAGCGATGTTATCAACCAGGTGATACCGGAGGACGTAATCGAATACGGAATGATACCGGAATTCGTGGGACGTCTGCCGGTAATTACGACTCTTACGGCACTGGATGAGGATGCGTTAATAGACATATTGACAAAGCCGAAAAATGCGATTGTTCGTCAGTATCAGAAATTCTTTGAGATGGAAGATGCTGAGCTTATATTTACCGATGACGCAAAAAAGGCATTGGCTCAAAAGGCATTGAAACGGGATACCGGCGCAAGGGCTCTGCGTGCAATTGCCGAGGAGCTGATGGTCGATTTGATGTATCAATTGCCTGAAGAGTCGAAGCCGGCAAGGTATGTGATTACGCGCGATATAGTCGAGGGTAAGGCCGCTTTATTCACCGCGAAACAGTCGGCCAAAAAAGAGTCGGCGTAAGAAGATGGCGTATAGCGTACAGGCCGTGGCAATCTCAAACATATTTAGCCCTGCCATCTTCGCCCTTGGCGAGCTTGCCTCGGCGTAGCCCTTGGCAAAGCCGGGTGGCTGGGTTGATTTGACGAGTGGCGGGGCTCCTTCTCCTGCGGTCTTATTACGCGTAGCACCCGCGGGGTTCATCAAAATCAGTTTTACGTTAGATTTCTATAAATCACTTGGCAAACAGTAAAAGCCACACCAGTAATCCGATTATAGCATACAACAGAACACGCTGTCGGTTTAATTTATTACGCAAATCGGTCAGTTCACGCGGCACTTGAAGGCTAACCTGTGAAGAAATGTCCGCCTCTTCTTCTCTTTCTTGCGGCTCATCCTGCCATTGGTCTTCATCAATTTCATAAATGCGTGGAAGACATTTTTCTAGCGTCTTGCTGTCTCGATTGCTCAAATTTGCCCACGTTGCTGAAAATGCCATAAAGGTTTGCCACGTGTCTCCTTCAACCATATATTTTGCTAAGAAGCCCAGCTTGTCTGAAGGTGGGTTACCTTTTTCCTCCTTCTTCCAAGGAACGGACTGTTTTGTCAGTCTATATAGCCGAAGTTCTCTTAGCTGTTGCTCACATTGCGAGTTTTGCAACTCTTTCAGTTTGTCCTCAAATGCACAGGTAGAGTATTCAAGAAGTTAAGTCTGCCAATATTTTGACTTTTTCTTTACTCGGTTTTTTGAGGATTTCCCCAAACTCCTGATATGTAAGGTTAAAATTGTGCGAGATTGCAGCACGTCTAACATCTATAATACTGTCAGCCTTTTGATGCGTTTCAAAAAATAACTGTTTCCGTAGTTTCTTGAGGATTATATCTTTACGATAAAGGAGGTTCTCTATCTGCCAATCTGTCAACTTTTTTAACACATCTTCAGGAATACCCTGTGAAAGCCCAGCTTTAGGTGGCAAGTTCTCTACCAAAACATAGGCGCACGCATAGGGCAACTTTGGCACCAATTGCCATAGAGCTTCAAAGCCTTCTCCTTTGAGATATTCTCCGAATCCATCATATCTTAGGACTTGGTTGGTGTAATGCTTCTTAAATTCGGCATTGCCTGTGTAATCCAGTAAAATTTCAAACAATTCATTCTCAGAAACCGACTTATCTTTAAGTTGGTGGTCGAGTGCATACAATATAAGATTTGCAATTTCTTTACCGCTGCATTTTAGACAACGAACCTTAGCAAGTCTCGCTGGTTGAGAGAGTTTGAAGAACGCATCTGGGTCATTCAAATCTTTGTCAGAAAAACCGAATAATCCCAGTTCCAACAATGAGTATTTGACCAAGTCGTCAGAATCTTCTTCTATACGTTTTTTAATCGCTTTCTTATCAGCATCGTCAGTATCAAAGAAACTAAACTGCTTTGCTGCCAGGTATCGCACATATGGACTTTTACTTTCTAGTGCTTTGACATGGACTTTGTCAGTAAAATATCTCGGTAAATTTCTTCTACGAATCTCTGTTAATATCATAATCTGAGACTCAGTGTTCAATCCGTCCCAAGCCGCAATTAGTTTGGTGATGCCGCTCGGTCTAATCTCTAAAAGTTCCTCAAGGTATTCAGGTAGATAGACCCTATTCTGGTAGTCTGACTTACTATTCATAGAATTTTCATCCTTCTTTTTTTACCTTACCATTTTTCTCTTTGACCAACAATGATTATATCCGCCCGCGCCGGACATAAAGCGGGTTAACGCCCATCAGACCGGACTGCGAGACCATCTCACACAATCATGCCAGGTTAAACGATAGAATTGGGACATCTTTAGGTATCGCTGGATTCTTAATTTCATTAACAATTCCTTTAGAGAGGGCAAAGTTAGGGTCTTTACACTCTCCTTGAGTAAATAATGCTTGCACTTCTTCTGGAGTTAATCTTGTTCTTTCTGTTATGATCCCTCGTATCTCAGTTTCTGAAGCGTCCATGCCACTGAGGATTTCAGTGAGTTGATTTCTATTCGTTGAAGTATTAGCTGCGAAATTCCAAGTAATACCATGAAATAGAAATGACGAATGGATAGATGCGTATCGTGTATTTGCTGATAAAAAAATTACGTTTGCTATTGAATCAATGCTTCCTGTGTTGTGCATAATTATCTCAATGGGAAGGGAACAAAGAAAATTATAGAGAGTGATACCAGCTTCTACTTGGCCGCCGGAAGAAGAAAAGAGGCAGTAAATTACATCTGGCTTTTGCTGATTAATTATCTCGGACACAGCGGCCATTATGGCCTTTACTTTGACATCATTGATCGCATCAAAAAAGTTTACGTAAACGGTTTTATTGCTTGTGCTTACCATTCTGAGTTCTCCTTGTGCGCTCTAACAATGATTATACAGTCTGTATAAAACAGGGAACAGACTGTTTCTGCCAGTATAACAAGTTTCCATTGCTTCTTCAATACTCACACAATTTTTTGCATTTCACTTAGCTATAGTCACTCATCATTTTAATTGAATAATTCTGCCTTGTTACACCTCTAAAATTCACAATAACCAAAACTCACCTTTTTGTCAATCCTTGTATTTTCCGCATCTTCATCTTAAATTGGCAATTGGAAATCGGAATTTGAAAATCTCTTTATTACCGTTTCACCGTTCAACCGTTAAACCGTCTTCCCGTCCAACCCCGCGATACAAGATACGAGATACGAGCGACGAGATACGACTTCGGCCATTCGCGCAGGTATCCAAAAGGCAAAAACGAAAATTCTAAAAAAATTTTCACCATTTTTAACTCCTTATTTTACAACAAGTTATGACTTTTATTCGTGAACTTCGTGCCTTCGTGGTGAGTCTTTTTTCGACCAAACGCGCAGCTTCGCCCCATTGTAGAGGACGCTGTTTTTCTGTCCCCGTGGCACGGGCGTCCCGCCCGTGAAAACACAGCAGTGTTTTGATTTTGAGTCGTGATTTATGAGTTACAGAAAATCTGTGTTTTTTGCTCGGCTTAAACAAAGAAGCTCGTGCCTTTCGGGATTCTGCGAGCCAGGCAAAAGGGCATCGCAGATGCTTGCATCGAGAATGCCCTTTACCGAGAACGCATGCCGAGCAAAAACAGTGTTAATCTGCCTGCGGCTTAGCCGTGAAATCCGTGTCAAAAAAATCTCTGTGTTCTCTGTGTCCTCGGTGGCTACAAAAAAAATATCTCTGTGGCTGTACGTTCAATCAAAAAAAACAAATTATGCAAAACAAACCCAATTTCCAAAATGCCCAAAAATGTTTTAAACTTAGTAAATACAAAGGATTACAACAAACTATGAGATGTGGACTATTATACAAAACAAACCCAATCAAACCCAATTTCAGTAATGGCAGGGGTACCCCTCTGTACGCAATCTTTCAGTTTTCTGCGAGTTTATCCCTTATGGCAGCCAGGCGAATATCGGGGACGGTGCTTTGGGCGATAGCAGCCAGGGCGTACTGTGCATTGTCGAAACAGACGTCCTTATCGATGCGCAAGGTAACAATCTTCTTATTGAGGGGCAAATTTTTTGACTGAGCATCTATCAATTCAGTGAGCTTTTTGGTTATATCCTGGTTATTCGAGGCGGAGATTTTTTCGGCTCCGACGGCATAGTCGATTTTGTCATCGGCTGATTTCATAACCGTGACTGTAATAGCATCCGGGTTATCCTGCGGCTGGTTTTGAGCAAAATTGCAGTTGTCGGGGACGTTTACGGGGAAATTTTCGGTATCCACGAACTGGCAGACAAGCGAAAAAAATATAATAAGCTGGAATAAAATATCTATTACAGGTATTACATTCAGCGACTTTTGGCGGCTCTGGTATGGTTTGCTGAATTTAAAGGGCATATAAATCTTCCTGTTTTTCCGATGGTATATTGACAATCGACGGTCTGGGTCTGGGTTGGCGGACTTTGTTTTCCGATATGAAGATATCAGCTATCTGGGCAAGGAGTTTTTCAGTTTCTGTGACGGCGTTTCCGGCGAGCGTTTCAATTCGGTTTTGAAAGGCGCCATGAATGGTTAAAGCAGGTATTGCAATCAAAAGGCCCCAGAAGGTCGTTACCAGGGCGATGGAGATTCCGCCGGCGAGTTGAGCGGAGTGGGGCTGGCCGCCGGCGAGAGCGAGTGCGTTAAACATTTTTATTATGCCCAGGACCGTTCCGAAGAGACCAACCATTGGGGCGACGTTACCGATTAAATTCATCCATTCAATTTTGCGAAATAGTGTCAGTGTCTGTTCCTGGATGGATTCCGCAATAAGACTTTTCATTCGAAACCAGTCGCCTGCCCCCTGGGAAGCGGCCTTTATGACGGCGGTAGTGACGAAGTCTTTGCTGTCGTCGAGTCGTTGGGGCAATTGTTCAGGGCCGAAATCCTGCCAAATTTCAATAATTTTTCGGGCGGCATCCGGAGGCAGGAGTACTTTTCTGCGGATGGTCAGGGCGTACTCGGTAGCAAGATAAACAGTAATAAGAGACATCGGCAGGAGTACGAACCAGACGATAACACCGCCAGAAGTGACGAACTGATAAAATAATGTCTGAGTCTTTCCATCGCCGGAGCTGGAATGAATCATAACAAATAAGCCGGCTAATAAAACAGTCAGCGATATCGCGAGAAAAGCAATTTTCAACAGTAAATTTTTATTCATTGTTGTAACCAGTGTTCGGTATATATTTTTTTACTTGTTTCCATTATTCCAATTGTAGCCATCTGAAACAAGAACAAAATCGCCGCCGGTCTGCTTTGCTATTGTTTCAAGGAGCTGCCGGTCACCGGTCTGCGGCCAGAATCCTATGGTATTTACCTTAACAGGGGCGGCGGTTTCTTTGAGGGCGGCGGTTAGTTTTTGGGAAAACAACTGTGCATCCCGAGAGGTCAATTCGAAACCATCAGTGAGAAAGTAGACGACCGATGGTGCGCCTGTATGCGAGTCGCGAATCTGCATGACTTTTTCCATAGCTGCCATAGCGTTGGTCGTTCCTGCAGGCTGGACAGAATCGATAAAGCTAAATGCTTCGGATTTATTCTGTTTTGTTGCGCGGATGAGTTTGCCGTCGCCGAATTCAATGAGGCGGTTCCCGCTGAAAAAGATGATATAAAAGTACTGGTCCGGCTGGAGGGCTGAAATCGAATCTTTTAGTTTCTGCTGAACGCGGTTGAATATGCCCTGCATACTTCCCGAGCAATCGACCACATAGCATATTTTTCGTTCGCCGGTCGAATTTACGAAAAATTCGGTGCCTTTTGCCTGGATTTGCCCGGCCGTCAATGAAAGGGGGTTTTGTGCAACGGAAGGTCTTGCAAAATCAGCGATATTTTGCGAGGCCTGTTTTGAGGCGGTGAAAACGCTGTTTGACGGCGATATTTTGTCTATAATATTTTCTGCGGGCCGGCGTTCAATAGAGCTTGCCGGTTTTTGTTCAGAGGATGTAATTTTGGGTTTTGGTATTACGGGGGCGGATTCGATAAATTCCTTTATCCTGCTGACTTTTGCAGATGGTATGGGCAGCTGGCGGTTATTGTCAACAGCGGGCTGTGCAAACTTAACAAAGGCAAAGACGGAAAATACCGCAGCATGCACGCCTATTGAGACCATCCATGCCCAGAATGTTATACTGCCTCTGCGGGCGGCATTGGCCGTTTTGGGGTTGTTGGGCACTTTCAAAAAAATACTCCGTTATTTTTAGTCGACAACTTTAACCTGCGAGAAGGCCGGCATCATCAGGTTATAGACCAGTATCGCATCACCGTTATGCAGACGAACACATCCTCTCGATGCGGCAGCACCTATCTCCTGCGGGTCTTTTGTGCCGTGGATTGCAAAGCCGGTTCTGCCTTTAGCTTCGCCTTCAATTCCTTCGAGTCCTATCCATCTCGAACCGAGGGGGTAATCGGGGTCTTCGGCATGATATACCTTTCCGGTATCCGGGTCTGTCCATGTTGGTGCTATAAGTTTTCCGTCTGATTTCACAAGCCAAAGGCCTGTTGGGGTTTCTTTTCCTGCCTTGCCAATTCCGACTTTAAAACTTCGCACGAACATATTCTGCTGAAGATACAAATCCATCGTGAAAGCTGAGCGGTAAATCCTTGCATGGAATGGGCCCTTAATGACCTTAATCATTTCACCGGCCTGTAATGCTTCTGGGCGTGCTATGCTGTTAATCTGCATAATAATTTCATAGGGGACTTTGAATTCGGCGCTGATAGTGGCAAGTGAATCGCCTGGCTTAACCTTATAACTGGCGCAAAAAGTATCCTGTGGGAAAATAGTCCTGCTGAACAGCCACTTTTCTGAAAGCTGTGAAAGCTGATCTTTTACAAGTGTTCGCTGCTGTGAGTTCATCGGCATAGACAATATATCATTTAGCCGGTCTCGTGCTTCAACAATTTGCGGCGGCTGGGAATTGACAAGTGCAACGGCCTGGTCAATGAGCTTGGCGGTTTGTGCGTTTGGCTCAGCGAGGTCTTTTGCCATTCCCGGCAGGCTTGCTTCGGTTACAGCGGGCTTTTCGGCGGGTAACGGAGAGACAGGCGGTGCTTCCTTCTTTTGGGCTGTTGCCGGCGGCGGATTTTTTGCTGGTGCTTGAGCGGCAGTTTCGGGCGGTATCACTGTATCTGCATTGGGGACATAATATTTTATCCGGTATACATAATACGAGATACCGACAATGAGTAATGCTAAAATGAGGTAAGTCCACGGGCCTTTGCTTTTTGGTCTGCCATAAGTATTTCCATTATATATCGCCATTTTAATCTCCTTTTTCCCGACGGTTTAAATCAGGATTAAAATAAATCACCTTGTTATCCGTAACTAAAAGATCGACCTGTTTATCATGGTCACCTGCCGGTATTGAATCAAGTACCTGCTCGGCAAATACAAAGGCGCATTTGGCAGCCCTGAGTTTTTCATTTGCGAAAAATCTGTCGTAGTAAGAACCGCCCCGCCCAAGGCGGTTTCCTTTTTTGTCCACGCCAAGTGCCGGCGTAACGACCAAATCAATATCTTCAAAAGGCATAGGCGTACCTGTTGTGGGGTTTCTCAGGCCAGCAACCTCGGTTGAAAAACCTGTTTCGAGAGAATTTATCAGCACCGGTATCATGTGTCTCTGCTGCCAGGAAATTTTCGGCACCACAACTATCTTTCCGAGCTGCCAGGCACAAAGTATGGCATCGGAGGTGTCGGTCTCGTGCGGGAGGGACAAATACATCATAATTACCGAGGCATTTTGAAATTGCGGTGTCGAAATCAGGTTGCGGCAGGCTTTTTTGCTTTTTTCGGCACGCTGCTTTTCCGGTATCTCGAGCAGACGCTTTTGCAGCTTCGCTCGGAGTTGGTCTTTATCAATTTTTATTGTTGTGTCGTTCGTAGCCGGTACTCCTTCATTTTATTGGACTTTCCTATTCGGTTTTACGCCATTATTTCCTATTTTGTATCAAGGTTTGGAGCTTTTGTAAATATTGCTTAATATTTTTTTCGTAGCCGCTGTCTTTTGGGTCATAATATTTTTTGCGAACCTGGCCCGGCAGATATTCCTGCGGCACAAAACCACCCTCAAAATCGTGCGGATATTTATAATCCGCACCAATGCCCGTTTTTTTGGCCGCCTGGTAGTGGCTATCCTTCAGGTGCTTAGGCACAGGTATTGTCGGCTGAGTTTTTACGTCGGCAACCGCATTCCAGACAGCCGAAGACGAGGCATTTGATTTTGGCGCACAGGCGACATACAAGGCGGCCTGCGCCAAAGGCAATTGCGCTTCCGGAAAACCCACAAATTCCGATATTTGAACAGCAGCAGAGGCCAGTACCGTTGCCATAGGGTCTGCGTTACCAACATCTTCGGCGGCACAAACGGCTATTCGCCTGGCGATAAAACGGGGGTCTTCACCGCCTGCAATCAATCGGGCAAGCCAGTAAACGGTCGCATCGGGGTCGCTGCCCCGCATGCTTTTCTGAAACGCACTTGCCAAATCATAATGCGTATCGCCGGTTCCATCGTAATAAATCGTCTTTTGCTGGATTGATTCTTTAGCGGTATCAAGGCCGAATTTGATTTTATTTTGCCCTCCAATGGCCTGTCCCTTAGGGGCCTGGGACAATACGCCCACCTCCAGTGCCGTTAATGCCCTTCTCGCATCTCCATCGCTCATTACCGCCAAAAATTGTAATGCCTTATCGTCTGTTTCGATATCGAATTTGCCCAGTCCTCGCTCTTTATCACTTATGGCTGCCTTTAATAACTGCAAAATGTCATCTTCGCCCAGGGGCTCAAAATTAAATACGGTGCTGCGTGAAATCAGCGGCGAATTGATTGCGAAAAATGGATTCTCTGTCGTGGCGCCTATGAGGATTAAAACCCCTTCTTCGACGTCATCGAGCAAGACATCCTGCTGAGCACGGTTGAAACGATGTATTTCATCGATGAAAAGCACGGTGCGTTCGCCGGCGGCTGCGAGCCGGTCCCTGGCAGAAGCGATTATCTGCCTGATATCGTTGACAGTTGCGGCTGGGGCACTTAGGTAGTGGAACTTTTCCTTTGTGTAATTGGCAATTACCATTGCCAGCGAGGTTTTGCCGACGCCGGGCGGGCCGTAAAAAATCAAACTGCTGAGCTTGTCGGCTGCAAGCATCCTTTTGAGCAGCTTGCCTGGCCCGAGAAAATGTTTCTGCCCGATGAATTCATCGATGGTTCTGGGCCTCATCCGCACAGCCAGCGGCGCCGCTGACTGCATGTTAGTTTTTTCCGACCGGCTGAATAATGTTTTATTACCCTGTTCCTCAATCATCGGCTGTATTATAACGGCTGGACGCAAAAAATGAAAAATAAAACATAAAAGTTGTTGAAAGGCAAATTTTAATCTGACTTAAGGCGGGCTGGAGTTTATTGCTTTATGCTGCCAGGATATCCAGTAATAATATAACTGTCCCCTGTTTTCAATATTATAATTGACCTTGAGCAGAGACTTTTGACAAAAAGCGAAAAATTATTTGCGCTATTGAAAATGTGAGTATGCAGAATATCACGGTATGAAAAACAATCGCGGGGATGTCAAAATCTAAGCTTGCAAAAAGTATCGTAGCAAGTGTAGATAAAAGGAGACAATAAAATCCGATGTTGGGCTTAAAAAAATATAGAATTGCCGATACTGTTGCTGCAAAGCAAACAGCTTGCTTTCTCCAAGGAACATAAAGGCTTGAAGCAATTAAATCCTGATGCAAGTAGTATATAGAGTAAATCCCGCAAACACCACTATAATAAGCTGCTAATAAATAAATATACCATTTACCAAACCAGTTTTTTGAATGTGATGTTAGCATAATGTTTCCCCTTAAAACCATTTTAATAATACATAGTCGAAAATTTTCCCATAACTTAAGAAACCTGCACTTTCAACATTTAAAACTCGCACAATGCCAGTCCCGATAGCCAAGCAAAAGTATTATTCGAATAACAAGGATTGTCAAGCATTTTTTTTAGTATTTTTTGGGACGATCCCCCATTATTTAACAACACTAACAACATTAAGTAAGATAGACTCATTATTTTTGGGATTATGGATATATACGCGATGTGAACGTGTACCTTTTTTGTTATTCAGAAATTGCATTTCGTATTCGATAGAATTTTCATTTGTTTCACCTTTTTTGGGAGCAATAACAAGTTCGTTTGCATCAGATTGGATTATCAGTGAGGCGAGTTCACAATTACTGTCTTCCGTCCTTACAATCTTAAAATGGGATAGACCGGATTTATCACTAATTGACTTCAATTTTATTATTTTTTACTTTAGCTTTAACCCATTCTTTTAAAGTTTTGACACTCGTTATCTCAGGCCATACCTTTCCAGTAGCCTTTAACACCTGGACATCTCGGGAAACTGGTAAATCTTTCCAGTTGACTCTACCATAATACAAACGGGCCGGCATTATTGAGATTAATGGTACCAAATTTGCTCTGAATTCGAGTTGTAAAGGTTTTGTTGTTTCTTCTCCTAATACATGTACAGTAATTGTATATTTTTGAGCCCCCGAAACCCCTGACTCCGAAACAGAACAAAAAATTTCTGCCTGCTCATTAGGCAATAGTTTCTTTTTGGAAATCTCTGTTTTTGTACATCCACAAGAAGCAATCAGCTTATCTATTTCAACAGTTTTATTATGTATATTTTTTACCATAAACTTTGTTTCGATATTTTTAAGTAGGGGCAATGTAAATTCCCCCAAATCCTGTGAAGAATTGTCACAGTACAAAAGACTGTTGTCTTCATTTTGTATAATTTCTTTAGAATGTGGTGGCAACACAATAAGCGAGGCACCATTCCATTGTTGCAGAAATTGGCTACGGGACATCTTATGTTTGTCTGGCGGGTCTATTAGCGTTATTGTGTCACCATTAATACCACCATAAATCATAAAATGCGGTCCCCATTTCATGTCCATAGACAGAATTGTCGGATATGCTAAAGAGGGAAGATCTGCGTATTCTAAATGTCTTCCTTGTGGATTCAAACCTAAAGATTCTAATCCCCTATATAGACCAGCAAGACTTG
>JAPLMV010000231.1 GCA_026386835.1 Planctomycetota bacterium
CCGGGGCTGATTTTGGGCGAAAATTTGTGTTTTCCAAACACGCTCCCAATCGTATAAGCCCCTATATCAGCACACTTTACGACAAAAATAAACATCAGTATCGCCCAGAGCCCGAATTTAATCCGAATGGCGGGCACAAAGCTGCCCAAAAGTCCAAGATAAACAATCGCAAAATAATTTACCCCGCAGTTGGCCAACAGCCCTGAAATTCCATAACGAAAATATTGGTACAAAAATAGTGCCGTCAGCGTAAAAGCGGAAAGAAAAAATATGTAACTGTCCGTCCGAATGTCAATCACCTGCGGCCAGTACCAGCTCGTTGCAAAAAGAATCGATGCGACGATTGACACAGGAGTAAAAATTATCAAATGCTTTATCGCCGCAAGTTTTGCAAGCTCCAGTTGAGCCGGCACACCCAGCATTGCAACAAGTGCGCAAAGTATTGTCCCCTGCACGGCCTTGTCATCCGCCGTCGCTATAGTCAGAGAGCCGTCGAGCCAGCCGTCAAATATGACGACCGCAACAAAGAATACCGTCATTAGTGTGCCAAAAATCAGTCGATATTTTAGCATAATCTGGTAGGGTGGGGTCTTTACCCCACCATTTTTTTTCCTATTTTTTGCAAAATTTTTATTGTTAACTTGTTTCCGTCCGGGGTTTGACTGCCCCGAAACGCCGGTCTCGTCTGGCGTATGCCAGTATGGCCTTGTCCAAATCCGTTTTTTTGAAACTGGGCCAGAGCGTTTTCGTAACATAAAATTCGCTGTATGAAATTTGCCAGAGAAGAAAATTGCTTATCCTCGATTCGTTTGCCGTGCGTATCAGAAGGTCCGGCTCAGGCAGACCAGCTGTATATAAATGCCGGTCTATGCACCGCTCGTCTATATCTTCGAGGGTGATTTTTCCTTCTTTATATTCCTCCGCGATTTTCCTGGTCGCATCTATTATTTCCGTTCTCCCGCCGTAATTTAATGCTATCGCAAGCGTCATTCCGGTATTGACGCTCGTTTCCTCTATGGTCTTGAAAAGTTCTTTTTGCACCTCGACAGGCAGCGGGTTCACTCGGCCCAGATGAATCAGTTTCACGTTGTTCTTCATCAGTATCGAGCGGATTTGAACAAGATAAAGCGTGTAGATATACATAAGGGCATCGACTTCTTCTTTCGGCCTTTTCCAGTTTTCCATACTGAATGAATACAGCGTCAAACATTCGATACCGACCTCCACGCAGTACAGCGCTATCTTTTCGACGATTTCGCCCCCCTGACGATGTCCCTGTGCGCGGGGCAGTCCCTTTTTCTCTGCCCAGCGGCCGTTACCATCCATAATTATGGCGATGTGACGGGGTATTTGTTCGACTCTTACACCGAGGCGTTCAGCCGATTTTTTAAGATTTTCTTCCGTGACCTTGTTCAATTCTTTAGACTCGATTCTTTTGCTTTATGGACTTGTACTCTTATCTGTATATCGTCTGCTCTCTTTTTGGCCCGGTGCCTATTATCGTGATTGGTTTTCTAATCATCTCCTCGACAAGCATTACATAGTTTTGAGCGTTTGTCGGTAAATCGCTGAAATTATTTATTCCCGTCAGGTCCTCTTCCCAGCCCGCTGCGGTTTCATAGATACACTGGGCCTTTGAAAGCTTGGCCGCATTTGCCGGAAAGAATTTTATTTCTTTGCCGTCTATTTTGTATGCCCTGCATATCTTTATCTCCTTTAGACCGCTCAGCGTGTCGAGATGCATCAATGCCACCGCATCGATTGACCCAATAGCCGACGTGTATGAAACCGCTACCGCATCAAACCATCCGCATCTTCTCGGCCTGCCCGTTGTCGTCCCGTATTCGCTGCCTCTGTCTCGGATGTACTGGCCGATATCGTTATTCTGCTCGGTCGGGAACGGCCCTGCGCCGACTCGCGTCGAGTAGGCCTTTACTACCCCTATAAACTTGTCAACCATTCTCGCAGGCACACCGCAGCCAGCCGACATACCCAGAGAACTTGAATTTGAGCTTGTTACAAACGGGAATGTCCCGTGGTCAATGTCGAGCAATGCACCCTGTGCCCCTTCGAACAAAATCGACTTGCCCTCTGCGATGGATTTATGCAAAAGTTCAGTCGTATCCGTGATGAAACATCCCAGCCGACCGGCATAAACCTTGCATTTCTCGAATATCGCATCGGCATTCATCGGCTCGGCATTGTAAAGAGCCGAAAAGATTTTATTCTTATGATTCACAATTGTCTGCAGTTTGCTTTTAAGTTCTTTGAGGTCTCCGAAATCTGCCATCCGCACCGCATAGCTTCTGCCGATTTTATCCGAATAACAGGGACCGATGCCGCGAATAGTGGTGCCGATTTTGTTATTGCCAAGGGAATCTTCACGAAGCTGGTCTTCCTTCTTGTGATAATCCAGAACCACATGGGCATTTTCGCTTATGAAAAACCGCCCGTTGAGCGTAATATTTTTCTGTGCCAGCGTGTCAATCTCTTTTATCAGGCATTCAGGGTCAACCACCACTCCGTTTCCAATTACACAGATGACGCACAACGACGTCACTATTCTCGGCAATAATATCGACAACCTTGCCTTTGCCTTCGTCACCCCACTGTAATCCGGTAATGCAGCAATTCATTCGCTTTTGTCCCCGTTTCAATGATTTTAACTCATCTTTTCAACAAGCTTGTCAAGTACGGCTTCAAGATTGTCGTATTTTCTTTCGCTTAGTTTAATTTCAGCCTCTTTTCCAGAACTATCCTTATGCGTGACGGTAAAATACCCTTTTGACACGAAGTAGGTCTTATCAACTTTTTCTATCGAGTCGTAAGCAATCTTTTTCTTGCCGTCGATGACAAGTTCATTTTCATCTGCGGTAACTTTTTTACTGCTTATTGCAAACAGGTATACGCCCAAAATCGCCGCTGCCCCGACTAAATACTTTGGCGCACTTTTGTTGACAACAAGGTATGTTTGAGCTTTGCCGTTGGCATCGGTGTGTTCTTTTATCCACTTATCATTGAAATAGCCGTCATAAGCACACCATGCTGCGACTAAAATCAACCCTATGGTATAAATTTTCAAATTACTTTTTCTGAATTTGCTTGCCGGCGCCTCGATAATCATTTGCAAATTTTTCCTTAAATCTACGTTAATCTTTTGTGGGCAATAACATTGGCTAACGGCTTGACAAAATTAGGGATTATCTTTTCTGCCATTAACTCCTGTGCAAGTTTGCACTGAACCTCGAACGACTTTTTAGCATCAAATTTTTCGGTGCTCTTTGGATACTGCCGTATCGTAAAGAACAAACTTATCGCATCGTCCGAATTAAGCTTTTGCTGGCCCGGCTCATAAACGCTTGTCTTGGATTCCACGCTTATCCGTGCCTGCGTCCGGCAATCCTCCGACAACGCCACTACCATAGATGGAGACAGCCCGATAGGCTTGGTCTGCGGCAAATCCAGCAGACAGTTAAAGGACGTCGAACCAAGAAGCGCTTCGGCAATGACCTCATCGTGATTGCCGTAATAATCAAAGTCCATCGCAAAGGTTACATCCAGCGAATCTATATCAAGGTGATTTACACTTAACATATACGGTGCAAGCTCGATAACCAGTTGGTCCTGCTCATATACATCTTCAATATTCCCAGGATTAACGACACCTGACCCTATCTGGTCCTTGTCTAATGTAACCCAGCGGTATTGCCCAACTTCCTGGTCCTCTTCGAGGCAGTAACTCTCGTTTTCACGACGGCAAAAGTTGCACATCGTCGGATACTGCCTCTGTATTCGCTCAAAAAACGCAAGTATTGTATCGCGGTCACTGGGCAGGTCCAGTTCCGTATGAATGTGCATATCCAGATAAAAATCGTCGCAAAGCAGACTATAATCATTTAACGTCATTTAAGTAAAGACCCTCCAACACAAGCCAAAGGCCAAAGGCCAAAAACATCTTATTAAACCCTCAGAAATATTCCTTAAAAACACTCATCTATGATGTTTATTATCTCATAAATCTCAGATTACCTCAACTATAAAATTTCTAAATTCTTGAAATACGGTTTAAGCTTTGATACCATATCCCGTCTATGAAACGCCGTTTGTTTGTTGTTGCTGTTGTTGTTCTCCTGTCAGCCGCCTTTGCCGGCATCTGCCTCGCTTCTGCAAGTCAGCCCGGCACAGACGCTTATGAGAAACAGCCCGACCCGCCCCAAAAACTCTCACTTACTAAAAGTGCCATTCTTGGCGTTGTTGAAGGATTAACTGAATATCTTCCTGTTTCTTCAACAGGCCATCTTATTCTTGCAGGCCGCTTTATGGGCCTTGTACAGTACAGCGACCAAACCGGTCCCTTCGGCAAACTCCTCGACAAGGACAAAATGGAAGCCATTAATTCCTTTGACATCGTCATCCAGTTAGGTGCCATTCTTGCCGTCCTCGGCCTCTACCGCAAACGCGTCGGCCAGATGTGTGCCGGTCTTGTCGGCCAAAATCCGCAGGGCCTTAAACTTTTTGCCCTTCTTATTGTTGCCTTCCTGCCTGCCGCAATCGTCGGAGTTCCGCTGCACAAAACAATAGAAGCATTTCTGTTTGGCCCTATACCTGTGGCGTATGCTTTGGCTGTTGGCGGTGTCCTTATGATTGCCGTTGAATACTTCTATCGCCGCAGCAAATCGACCGTCCGCACTACCGACCTCGACATGATAACTTTCAGACAGGCGCTGATTATCGGCATCGCACAGATTCTCGCCATGTGGCCCGGCACTTCCCGCAGTATGATAACTATTATTGCCGCTCTTTTAGTCGGCCTGGACATGCTCGCCGCCGCCGAATTTAGCTTCCTGTTGGCACTTCCGACACTCATGGGCGCAACAGTCATCTCAGCCCACGAGGATTGGAGCGTCCTTAAACAAGTCGCGGGTATCGACGGTATGCTTGTAGGCATGGTCGTCAGCGGCATTGTCGCTGCTCTTGCCATCAAAGGTTTCGTCAAATGGCTCACCCACCATGGCCTTACGCCCTTTGGCATTTATCGCCTCATCGTAGCAGCATTAGTATTTCTGTTCCTGGCCCACTGAAAAATAGAGCCTGTATTAAATCGACTTGCTTAAAAATTCTATCAGCCCGCTCAGTGCACAGGCCTGAAAAACTATTCCCGCGTAAACGCCTGCAAGCAAATCATCCGCAAGAATACCCCAGCCTTGCGGCAATTTTTCGAGCTTTCTGATTGGCCATGGTTTCAAAATGTCAAACAACCTGAATAATAAAAATCCCGCTATAGCCGTGGTACAGATATAATTTATCGGCATAAAACATGCGAACATAAAAGTAACCGCCTGGCCTGCAAATTCATCCGCAACCACCTCGCCCGGGTCATTTTTGCCAGTCCTCGCAATCGCAGCGGGAGCAAATCCCACGCAGACAATCGACCCCGCCAGTGCCAAAACCAGCATTACCAGCAATAGATAATTGTTAGATACGCCCATTGAAACTAATAATGCAAAAATCAGCATTGATGGCAGTGACCCCCATGTCCCCGGCGCAACAGGCAACAGACCAAGCCCAAAACACGATGTAAGCAATCTCTTCATAGTTACAGCAGATTAACCAGCCATTCGAATTAAGTCAAAGGATTGTTTACTTCTATGATTCGTCAGATGTGATCCAATGTCATCAGCGCTCATCAGCGCGCATCAGCAGTCATCAGAAGATACTCAAAAGCACTCCAGAGGTCATCAGAAGTATGTCCAAAGTATGTCAGAAGAAGCCAATGAGCAGGTGTTGATTTTGTTTTAAGTTCTTTCATACAAAAGACTTAAGAGAAAATTTAGACACAGATAAGCTATGAAACCGGAGCCTCCAAGCTCGGTTATAATACGGGATCATGAAATGTCCCAAAAATTTACGTGCTGGCGCTTGTGGCGTCGCACAATAACCTTTTTGCAATGGAGGCTCTAATGGAT
>JAPLMV010000066.1 GCA_026386835.1 Planctomycetota bacterium
TTTGCCAACACGCAAAGAAAGACTACTACCGGGCCGATAAATTCCAGAAGCAGGGGCAACTCGGCTGATGTCGGATTGGAGCAATTTTTTCCGACAGGTACTACGCTTAATCTTACCGGCAGCACCGATATAGATGAAAACGCTGATGAAGACCGATATGCCTCACGGCTCGGTTTTGGAATAACCCAATCGCTACTTCGTGGATTCGGCACACAGGTCAACCTCGCATCGGTGAATCAGGCCCGGTTGGACACAAAGGCATCGCAGTATGAATTGCGAGGTTTTGTTCTGACACTTGTCGCTCAAATTGAGCAAACTTACTGGGATTATGCACTGGCTGAGCGTCAGATAGAAATAGTCACCCAGGCCCTTGACATAGCACAGAAGCAATCACAGGAAACACAGGAGCGCATCAACGTCGGCAAATTGGCACAAAGCGAACAGGCCGCAGCCGAAGCTGAGGTGGCACTTCGCCGCGAAAACCTTATCAATGCCCGCAGCATCCTTGCAAAGACCAAATTAACCCTTTTGCAGCTGATTAACCCGCCCGGCAGCAATTTGTGGACTCGAGAAATTGTGCTGAAGACCAAGCCTGAAATTCCCTCGATACAGCTCGATGCTGTGGAACCTCACGTAGCGATTGCTTTGCAGATGCGCTCGGATTTGAACCATGCAAAACTTCAGTGGCAGCGGGATGAACTGGAAATTGTTAAAACAAAGAACGGCCTGTTGCCAAAGCTGGATATGTTTATAACCCTCGGCAAGACCGGCTATGCAAATTCATTTGAAGGTTCGTTTAAGGATATGCATCACGACAACTTTGATACCACAGCCGGAGTTACCTTTGAATATCCGCCCCTCAACCGCGCCGCTCAAGCCCGCAATACTCGTGCAATCCTGACTCGCGACCAGGCGATGGAGTCAATAAAAAATCTCTCGCAGCTTGTTGAAGTTGACGTCAGGACCGCATATCTCGAAATCGTCCGCACTCAGGAGCAGGTTACAGCGACAGCGGCCACGCGTAAACTGCAGGAAGAAAAACTGCGTGCCGAGACTGAAAAATTCCGCGTGGGAAAATCGACGTCACTGCTGGTTGCTCAGGCGCAGCGAGATTTACTCGCAAGTCAGATTTCTGAAATTCAGTCGGTGGTCAACTATACCAAGGCATTCGTAGAACTTTACCGGCTTGAAGGTTCACTCCTCGAGCGCAGGGGTATCCTAAGCCCAGGCAGAGAACCGGTTGTTGGCCTTTGGCCAACAGAGCATTTGAGCAGGTGAGCAGTAGAGCAGTAGAAAAACCCAAATGCTCAAATGCGGTCTACTGTTCAACTGTTCAACTATCGAAGCGACAGATATTTAGTTAAGGGTACTTTATGAATGAGTTGATAAGAGCAGTTATGGACAAAATAATCTCTTTCAATATAACTAAGCGCAAGGTCATTATTGCTGTTGTTATTCTCATTGTGCTTATCTGGCTTTCCTGTTCAGGGAAATCATCCCAAACCACCGGTACCGAGCAGGCAACACCGGTGGTTGTTGCAACAGCCGAGGAGAAAACAGTTCCTATTGAACTTACCAGTTTTGGTACGGTCGAGGCATATTCGAGCATCGCAATCAAAACTCAGGTTACAGGTATTCTTAACGCAGTTCATTTCACCGAGGGTCAGGATGTAAATGAAGGAGACCTTCTTTTGTCTATCGACCCCCGCCCATCGCAGGCAGACCTTAAAGTGTCGCAGGCAAATCTGGCCAAAGACGAAGTTCAGCTCAAAAACGCCGAGAAGGAAGTTGCCAGACAAAAGGAACTGCTGGCAAAAGGTTTTGCTGCACAGGGTGATTATGATACCAGCGTAACCGTTGCCGAAACTTTTCGTGCCGCTGTCGGAGCAGATAAAGCCGCAGTTGAAAATGCGATGCTTCAGCTTGAGTACTGTTCAATACGTTCGCCCGTAACCGGACGTATCGGCAGTCTGCTCGTTAATCGTGGTAATCTGGTCAAGTTAAATGACATTTCGGTTGCCACCATTAAACAAATAGTACCTGTTTATGTCAGCTTTTCGGTGCCGCAGCAATATCTGCCTGACATACAGAAATACATGTCTGCCGGCAAACTGGATGTTACCGTTAAACAGCAGAAGGCGCAGGGACTTTTGTCTTTTGTGGATAATACTGTTGATACCACTACCGGAACCATTCGCCTGCGTGCAACATTTACAAATGAAACTAAAAGTCTTTGGCCTGGTCAGTACGTCGAGGTAACTGTTATCCTCACTAATGAGCCAAACGCAATTATCGTTCCGTCCGCGGCTGTTCAAATCAGCCAGACCGGGCAATTTGTATATGTCCTTAAGCCGGACCAGACAGTCGAATTAAGGCCTGTCACCGTCAAAAGAACCATAAATAATCACACGGTACTCGAAGGGGTAAAGGCAGGCGAAAGCGTTGTTACAGACGGCCAGCTTCGGCTTGTGCCGGGGGCAAAAGTGGTAATAAAGAACGGCAACCAAAAGTAAATTAAGGCAAAAACACCCATGAATTTTACGGCTCTATTTATTAATCGGCCGGTGATGACAACACTTGTAATGTTGGCCATACTGATTTTCGGCATAGCGGCCTTTCGAATGCTTCCTGTCAGCGATTTGCCTAACGTTGATTTCCCTACAATTCAGGTCTCCGCCAACCTGCCCGGCGCAAGCCCAGAGACAATGGCCGCCGCTGTGGCAACACCTCTTGAAAAGCAGTTCTCCACCATCGCCGGTATTGATTCGATGTCATCAACAAGCGCCCTTGGCAGCACACAGATAACCCTGCAGTTTAACCTTGCCCGCAACATCGATGCAGCCGCTCAGGATGTTCAGGCCGCTATCGCACAGGCACAAAGGCAATTACCGCAGGATATGCCCAATCCGCCGACTTACCAGAAGGTCAACCCTGCCGACCAGCCGATTCTATACATTGCCCTGACAAGCCCGACATTGCCGTTGTCCACACTTGATGAGTATGGCCAAACGCTGATGGCACAGAGAATTTCAACAGTCAGCGGAGTTGCCCAGGTGCAGGTGTACGGCTCACAAAAGTACGCCGTCCGGATTCAGCTTGACCCAATGGCTTTGGCCAGCCAGAGAATCGGTATCGACCAGGTGGTCTCGGCCATTCAGGGTGGAAATGTAAATCTGCCCACCGGTATTTTGTATGGACCCCAGCGGACGTTTACAATCCAGTCGACAGGCCAGCTTAATGACGCTTCGGAATATGGACCGCTGATTGTCGCATACCGCAACGGTTCGCCCGTACGCCTCAATCAAATCGCTCATATCTTAGACAGCGTCGAAAACAATAAGACCGCTGCGTGGTATGTCAATGCAGACTCACAAAGCAGGGCGGTTATACTTGCAATCCAGCGCCAGCCGGGTACAAATACGGTACAGGTCGCAAATGATGTTAAAAAATTGCTGCCGACCTTTCGCCACCAACTGCCGGCTTCGGTTTCCGTGCATATGCTGTTCGACCGTTCGGACTCAATAAGAGATTCCGTCAATGATGTCGAATTTACGCTTATGCTGACCCTGGCACTGGTTGTGATGGTAATATTCCTGTTCCTTCGCAATATATCGGCAACCATTATCCCAAGTCTGGCGCTGCCTATGTCGATTGTAGGCACCTTCGGGGTAATGTATGCGCTCGGCTACAGTCTGGATAACCTCTCGCTGATGGCGATAACGCTATCGGTGGGCTTTGTCGTCGATGACGCCATCGTAATGCTCGAAAATATCGTCCGGCACATGGAAATGGGTAAAAACGCCCTCAAAGCATCCATTGACGGCGCCAAGGAAATAAGTTTCACCATCGTCAGTATGACTATCTCTCTTGCCGCCGTGTTCATTCCCATTATCTTTATGGGAGGTCTTATCGGCAGACTCTTCCGCGAATTCGCCGTATCCATCGGCGTGGCGGTACTTGTCTCGGGTTTTGTCGCTTTGACACTTACTCCTATGCTTGCAAGCAGATTCCTTAGAAAACCAGAAGATATTCATCACGGCAAGGCATACGCATTTTCCGAGAGAATTTATAATCGTTCACTGAAATTTTACGAACGAACGCTCAAATGGGTGCTTGTAAATAAACGAAGCTCAATGGTTTTTTCCGCCATTATCCTCGTTGGACTTGTTTTACTGTTCGCCTTCATACCAAAGGGTTTCATCCCGAACGAAGACCGTTCGATTGTTTTCGGCTTCACCGAAGCCATAGAAGGCATCTCTTACGAATCCATGTTTGAACACCAGCAGGCCGTCAGTTCTGTCCTGCAGAACAAGCCTGAAATTGATTCGTTTATGTCAACTGCCAGAAGCGGCAATAATGGTATCGTACTTATCCGCCTCAAACCCATGTCGCAGCGTAAGCTCTCCGCCGACCAGCTTCTTCAACAGTGGCGACCGAGTCTAAGCTCCGTCCCCGGAATGAGGGTCTATCTGCAGAATCCACCCACAATACCCATCGGCGGCAGATTGAGCAAAAGTCAATATCAGTATACCCTTCAATGCCCTGATATCGAGGAACTCAACAAGTATGCCGCCATAATGGAAAAAAAGTTCGGGGATATACCAGGATTACAGGATGTCACCAGTGATTTGCAAATCAAGAATCCACAGGTAACTGTTAACATCCAGCGGGATAAGGCCTCCAGTTTTGGCGTTACCGCCGCGCAGATTGAGGATGCGTTATATAGTGCTTATGGCTCACGCCAGGTATCCACGATTCTGGCGCCTAATAACGAGTACCAGGTTATCTTGGAATTGATGCCGCAATATCAGTTAGACCCCTCTGCCTTAAGTATGCTCTACATCCACTCCACCAATGACCAGCTTGTTCCCCTAAATGCCGTGGCGAATTTTACCAACGACGTCGGCCCCCTTACAATAAACCATCAGGGACAACTGCCAGCGGTAACAATATCCTTTAACCTAAAACCAGGCGCATCAATCGGCGATGCAGTCAATGCGATTGAAAAACTCGCTCTGACTACAATACCCGCTACAATAAACACCAGCTTCCAGGGTACCGCTCAGGCGTTCCGCTCGTCCATGCAGGGACTTGGAGTTTTGCTTGTCCTGGCGATTCTGGTCATTTATATGGTGCTCGGTATCCTTTACGAAAGTTTCATACACCCCATTACCATTCTCTCGGCCCTTCCGTTTGCTGGCTTCGGCGCATTGCTTACACTGCTTATTTTCCGCACCGAGCTTTCAATGTACGCCTTCGTTGGAATCATTATGCTCGTCGGGCTTGTCAAGAAAAACGGCATTATGATGATTGACTTTGCCATTGAAGCCCAGAGACTTGAGGGCAAAAATCCCCACGATGCCATTCTGCAGGCCTGCCTTATAAGATTCCGTCCCATTATGATGACAACTATGGCTGCACTTATGGCCGGTTTGCCGATTGCGATGGGCATGGGCGCTGGCGCCGAATCACGCAGACCTTTGGGGCTGGCTGTTGTGGGCGGATTAGTATTTTCTCAGACCCTGACGCTGTACATTACGCCGGTCTTCTATCTTTATATGGAAGCCTTCAGGAATAAATTTGCTTCAAAACATAATCAGCAGGCACTTGAAAACATCCCATCCTAACTCTGCAAATTAAGTCTCATTTCAAACACAGCAGCAGGTGCGGAAAAAACTTGCAAAAAAATAAAAATACTGCTAAATTGCACACAGTATTTTAGTCTAATGAACGTACACTGACACAATCGCACAGAAAACGGTAATAATTTTTAAAGATTGCTATGTTAAAAAGACACGCAGCTTTTTTCTCTCTGCTACACTCTATAGCTGACATTGTAATCATAGCCGTTGCTTGGCTTGGTGTATATTACGTTCGTTTTTATCTGGGCTTTTTCAGTTCCCCAAAAGGTATGCCTGGGTTTGAAAATCATCTACTGCTGACGATACCGGTTGTGTGTATTTGTTATCTCGGATGCTTATGGACAGGACTCTATAAACCAAAACGGGTTCAAACCATGTTCGTGCGGCTTCTGGATGTCCTAAAGGCCGGCATTCTGGGCGGCCTGATGGTCCTCGCTTTTTTCTACTATCTTCAGAACCCGCCATACTCACGGAAATTATTGATACTGTTTGCCATCACGCTGTTTTGCGGCCTCGTCCTGTCGCACCTGTTTACGACCGCTGTAATACGGCATTTTCGGAAAAAAGGATATAATTTGCGGTATTACGCCGTAATAGGTGCCGGCAAAAACGGGCAGCAGCTTGTTAATGATATTGAGCAGATGGGATGGCTTGGCCTAAAATGCTCCTGCTTTGTCGATAATAATCCGGATTATATCGGCAGGACGTTGGTCGGTATCCCTGTTTACGGTCCGATTGATAGGCTGACAGAACTGATTAAAACCAAGGGAATAGATGAGGTTTATCTTGCCCTTAGCGGAAATGAGGCACATAAAGCATACCCCTTTCTTGAGACACTTCAATACGCCGGCGTAACCATACGTATCATTCCTGACTGGGGCCATCTGGTCGCAACCAGCGATGCTACGGTAGTAACTATCGGCTCTCAGGTTCTTTTTTCAGCTTCGGACTCTCCCTTGGACGGTGGAAACATTGTTGCAAAAGAAGCGTTTGACCGCATGGTATCCCTGATACTGCTGATTATGCTGGCAGTTCCCATGTTCATAATTGCCGTACTGATTAAACTTACAAGCAAAGGCCCTGTGTTTTATAAACAAACCAGAGTCGGAATGGACCAGAAAGAATTTGAAATAATGAAGTTTCGCACAATGACAATAGAGGCCGACAAAGAAAACCAATCCCAATGGACCAGGCCAGGCGACCCCAGACGCACACGAATCGGCGCCTGGCTGCGAAAAACCAGTCTCGATGAAATACCTCAGCTTATAAATGTAACAAAAGGCCAGATGAGTCTGGTCGGTCCGCGCCCGGAACAGCCGGAATTCGTAAAACAGTTCTCCGAAGAGTACAAGAAATATATGCTCAGGCACAAAATCAAGGCCGGAATGACCGGCTGGGCTCAAATACACGGCTTCCGCGGGGATACGTCTCTAAAAAAACGGTTGCAGTATGATTTGTATTATATCAGGAATTGGTCTTTCTGGATGGATTTGTGGATACTCCTGAGAACGCCATGGGAAATTATAAAAGGTAAAAATGCATATTAAACCGACGAATGGATTACTCGGCAAAAAGGATATTACCTATCCGGCGATTCTGCTCGCAGCCGCCCTTTGCATTGGAATATATCTTATCGTTACAGCCGTGCTGATTTCAAAGGACGGCGTGACATTTATAGAATATGCCAAAAATCTCGCCTTATCCCCCAAAGACACGATGCTTAATGGGTATCAGCATCCGGGTTATCCTTTCCTGATTTCCGCTGTCCACCGAATAATAAATATTACCCGTAATTGCCGCGAGCCATACGATTGGATTTACTCCGCCCAGATTACAGCTTTGGTCTTCAGGTTGTTTGCCCTGGCGATGCTTTATTTTCTCGGAAAAGTTCTTACAGGCCGGGGGCATAGCTTTTTTGCTGTCTTAATTCTTGTATTCCTGCCAAAACCCGCCGAATACGGAAGTGACGCCCTAAGCGACTGGCCCCATCTTTTTTTCCTGATGACAGGCATTCTTCTATTGATTGGCGGGGCAATAAAACGACAATGGTGGTCCTTTGGTCTTGCAGGACTATTATCCGGAATCGGATACCTGATTCGTCCAGAATGTGCACAACTGGTCGTACTTGGTTTGCTCTGGCTGGGATTCCAGTTCTTTTGGCCCAAACGCACCATGACCAAAGGTAAAGCGGTTTTTGCATCCATCCTGCTATTGGCAGGCTTTTTAATTATAGCCGGCCCTTACATGAAACTAAAAGGAGCAGTATTTCCAAAAAAACACATAGGCGAATTTGCATCAACTCAGCAGCAATTCCAACCCGATAACACCGTGACCGAATCAGCTCCTGATGCTGTTTATAAAACCTATTTCACCGCGAAGAATATTGGAAAATCCCTTGTTGAGCTTATACAAAATGCTGGTGATACACTAATGTGGTTTTTTGTTCCGGCCTTACTCACAGGTTTATACCTCTTTTGGCAAAAACAAGAATGGCATGAGCCGCAAAAATTTTTCATAACAACTTTTATTGCCTTAAATATACTGGTGATGATATGGCTGTACTGTAAACACGGCTATATGAGCGAAAGACACACATTGCCGATGATGGCAATTATATTTTTTTACATCCCGCATGGACTGCAGGCGATTTCAAATTGGCTTTGTGAAAAATTTCCTGAAAAAATCAGGCAATCTTCTGCAAATGGAAACCGGCGGCTGTTTGTGATTTTATTCATAATCGGCATCTCTATATGTATTCCAAAACTGCTGACCCCGCTCCACTACGACAAAAAATGCTATAAAGCCGCGGCTCAATGGATTGCCCAAAACACCGATAAAACCGCCGTCATTGCCGTTCCCGATATTCGCATCAGTTTCTATGCACAGCGACCGGGAATTAGCTATGAAGGCCAAACCATTCCTGAAAATTCACAATACACCGTAAGGAAATTTAACACTAAAAAACAGGCGTCAGCGGAAAAAACAGCCTTAAATGAAAATGTGGTTTTTTCATGCGGGGATAAAAAGTCAGAGATTGTAGTATACAACAATGCGCCACACTAAGTTATTTTCTTATCCCACCAGGCCGGATTCATACTGCACAGTCTGTTGATACTTTTGGGCAGATAAGCATATTGCGTGCCAAGCTTGTACCCAAGATATTTCATAATTATTCTGAGTATAAATTCAGGCAATAAATAAATCTTTCTTTGTTTCAGCAGAAATTTGATTTCTGATTTTGCGTACCGGCTTCCATGGCGTTCGGCTTTTCCAAATTCTCTTAACAGCCAATTCTCACATTTGTGGAACACACCCATATCGAAATACCTTTTGAACTCCTGCCGAGGTGTATAATTGTGAGAGTGAAATACCTTTGCATCAGCAGCGTAAGCTATTTTTTTGCCTTTCAGGAGTATCTTTGCCGCCGCGAAGGTATCCTCACCGAAAATCAGCCCGCTCTTAAAACCGCCAATCTCCCTTAATACCGACGTCCTGTATGCCGCAAATGAGTTTGACAGAAACGCCGTTTTTATACCATACTTTTTCCTGTCATCTAAACCTCTTACGTATGAGGTCTCAGGATAATTAAACAATCTCAAATGCCGGGCAAAAACCGAGGCATCATCGCATGCTGTCTGACGACCGTATACAGCAGCGATATTTTCATCCTCCCGCAAAGGTCTAATCAGCTCAGCGACCGCATGCTCGTCGGCACATATCGTATCCTGTGTCATAAATACTATGAATTCAGCACTTGTCTGCTCAATGCCGAGGTTGCGAGTACCGCCATGGTCGAAGTCGCTTTGCCGTATGGTAAGTATGCGGACACCATGCCCGGCAGCGATACCACTTGTTGAATCAGTCGATGACGAATCAATTATTAATATCTCATTGTCTTGAGATTGGCTTTGCAAACCAGCCAATAATTTTGCCAGCCGCGGCTGTGCATTATACGTCACAACAATAATATTCACTGGACAGGTGCTCATTTATTGCTCAATAATGTTTCAAAGACTTTTTTGTGCAATCGAGCGGATTTATCCCAGGCAAAATCAGATGCACGGGCAAGGCCTCGCTCCCTTAACATCCGGCGACAGTCCGGCTCAGTAATGACATCCGACATCGCCTTTGCGATTGCCTCCACATCACAGGGGTCAACATAAAAAACCGCATCTTTGCATACCTCCGGCAGTGCGGTCGTTTTCGATACTATCACCGGACAACCGGTCGCCATTGCCTCAAGCGGCGGCAGTCCGAACCCTTCATACAGAGAAACATAAACATACACAATCGCACCGGCGTATAAGGCCGCAAGATACTCCTCCGGCACATGGCCGGTGAAATGAACTCGCGGCGGAAGCTGTCCGTGGAGTACCTTGTCAAAAACCAATTCTGACCCTTCTGCACCGGCAATTACAAGCCATATATCCTTGTATCGTCCCTCGATTTGTTCCCACGCCTTGAGCAATCTCACAATATTTTTCCGCGGCCCAATGGAACACAAACTCAAAACATACCTCGATGAAGGCAACTTCATCGCTTCAATGGTCTGGCTTGTCATCTCCGGTGACAGCGGACAGAATCGGCGGTCAACACCGTTATATATCACGGTAATTTTGCCCGCTGGCACCTGTAATGCATCAATCAGGCGATTCCTCGTAAATTCCGAAACCGTGATTATGTGCCTGACACGGTGAACAAGCCGCGGCACAACCATCTGATACCACATCGCAAAACGCTTTGTGAACCACTCCGGATGGTCAATCGGGGCGATGTCGTGCACGGTGACAACCTGATTGCGTACCGCAAGCGGACCGCAATTGCTCGGACTCCAGAGCAAATTGTCACGCCGCAGATTAAGAGGCAATATGGCCTGTTCCCACACATGCCCGACAAATCCGCGCGAAAAACAACGCGGCGACAGTTCAAGATGGGCAAGTGACAGGCGTTTGAGTATTTCCAGCGTATATCGCTGAACGCCGGTCAGATTTGTGCCAAGACATCTGGTATTAACAACTACCCGTTGTTCAATGCGGCTTTGGTCTGAGCAGCGTAATAGCAGCATATTCATTTATCCAGTACCCTGGAAAAAACCTCAATATATTTTCCCGTTATCGCATCAACGGCAAATCGACAGGCCTGTTCGATGCAGACACCCGACATCTGCGATACTATCTCCGGCTTATTGATAGCATATTCTACCGTCTTTCGCAATTGGGCAGCGTTATTAGAATCATAAACCCATCCTGTTATGCCCTGCTCTATCAATTCAGGCAGTCCGCCTTTGTTCGAACATATCACCGGAATACCAAACGAAAAGGCCTCTATCACGACCCTGCCGAATGCCTCATTCCACAATGAAGGCACAATAAGTACATCTATATCACGGTAAATTTCGGCTATGTCTGATTCCCACCCTTTAAATAAAATATTAGGCCGCCCGTATGTTAGCTCAAGTTGCCGCTGGTAATCAGGAACTAAACTTTTACCGTAAACCACCAAATCAGCATCGAGCCGGCTGAATTGCTGCAATAATGTCTCAATGCCTTTATGCTCACTTAGGGACCCAACAAAACCAAAACGCAGCCGGGCCCCTTTTGACGGCTTCCATTTTCCTGCGACCCCACTATTGCCGGGCAGCGGATTTGGTATTACAGATGTCGCGGCAGCTTTCGGAAAATATCCGCCTCTTAAATGAAAATCCAGAATAAATCTGCTGATTCCAACCGCTTCATCCACATATCGCGACAATGCTTTTCTCGGAAATGAAAATAGCTTACAGCCTAAGCACTGCCTCCGGCATGACCGCCCATGCTTAAACATATTGCTTCTCGGACACAACAAATAAAGGTCGCGAATGGTATGAACAATCGGCAGCCGGTTTTTCTTCAGCAGCTTCCACAAATAAACTGAAAAACCAGCCAGGTTATTCGTGTGTGCTATATCAGGCTTTTCAAAGTCTATAATTTTCTGTACCTGTTTTTTTATCGCAAAATTGAAACTGTCAATGCTGTGCCAGAGTATTTTTTTCAGAAAATTCTGCTGCCTGCCCCTTAGGGGCCTGCCCCTGCAAAGCCAGTAAAGATTCGGTGTGCGGAGATAATATACCTTCACCCCATTGACAAAGTCTGTTCTGTTTTGCTCAGCAGTACAAACAACCACCGGCTCAATACCTTTCGATTTGAGCCCCTCAGCAAGCAATTGAGTCGAAAGCTCCGCTCCGCCTATTACATTGGGATAATATAACGAGTTAAACAGCAGTATTTTCATAAAAAAATCTTCGCCTAACGAATAATAACCTATTAGAAGCTGTTATGGAATTGATAAAATGTGAGGTGCCATTTTTCATTCTTATTGGGTCACCAGTATTGTGTAAGTTTAATTTTGGCAAATTAGGCAATATTTTGGTATTAAATTGTGTTTAGTCCTTTTTTATAAAGGGGTTAGGACGTTTTTAGCATTTTTCAAAAAGTGACCAAAACTGACACGAATTGAGCATTTTTTGACAAAAATCGTTCATTTTTTAACCGTTTTTTACACTTTTTTTAAAAAAAAGTCGGCTTTTTGACATGCTCATTAAAAAAAGACCGCCTGAGTTAAATATGTTAAAATGGGCAAAATGAGAAAAGGCTTTTTCACCGCAAAGCTTGCAGAGGGCGCGGAGGTGGAATGGAAAAAGCACGAAACTCGAAGCCCGAAATCCGAAACATTCAACGGTTCGACACTTCGATACTTCGACAGGCTCAGTATAGACAAACCCAAGATAAGTTTTTTGATTTCGGTTAGACAATTGCAGCAATAGCATATTAGTATATGCGTAT
>JAPLMV010000227.1 GCA_026386835.1 Planctomycetota bacterium
GAAAATACATTTGAAGCAGAAACCAGCCGGCGGTACCAACTATAATCCCCAATGTGGTCATGGAAATTATCAGTAGTATATGGCGGCGCAAAATGCCGGCGATATCTTTGGGCGTCAGGGTTGGGGCAGCGGCCATTGTTCTCGGTGTCGGCGATGCCGACATCCTGTCTATCACCATTCGAGTTTGCTTTTGTTCTGCCATTGTCAATTTCTGATCGCTGATTTACAACCAGAACCTATGTTTACTACTTATAGTTTACACATCTCACGAATCACAGTTGCCGCATTACTTCGAGAGGCGCTCAACTGCCGACTTAATTCTATCGGCAATATTCTGAGGTAACTTATCGCCTCCGGCCTCTAATGCTTGTTTATAAGCGTTCAGCGACTGTACCTTATTGCCGAGTTTTTCTTTTGTCATACCCAAATGTTCATACACTTCCGACGGCACGGAGGCCTTAGCCTGCTCATATTGCTGAATGGCCGCTTCCAATGACTCTTCCGCCTGTGCATATTTACCGTTTTTATATAACACATAGCCATAAGTATCCAAGACACCGGCGTTATTCGGCATTAAATCATGAACACTTTCGATATACTGCAAAGCCTTATCAAGCTTTTCGTTATTCTCTGCGAGCAAATACGCCAGATTATTCAAAACATCCGTATTATTCGGCATTTTCTCCAGGAGACTTTCATATTCTTTAATAGCTTTATCGAGATAATTTTTATCGGAAGTTTTTATATAAAGTAACTGCAGAATCGTGACTTTTTCAATCGTATAGTTAATTTTTTTAGGACTATCAGACTCCACTATCTGGATACATTTGTCAATATACTCGACGGCCTTGTTATATTCCTGTTTGATTTTGGCAAGGTTAAACATAGTATTATTGGCAACAAGTGACTGTGGGTCGGCTTGAAGTTTTTCGTTGCAGTAGGTCGAAACCTCATCCGGACCAATCAGGTAGTACATTCTCTGCAAAACCCAGGAACCGAGATTCTCATCTGATGCGGCTTTATCAACAGCCTTGCGGCAATATTGTATGGCGGTGGTCTTGTCACCCAGTTTCAATTTGGCCTGAGCCATATTTATAAAGGCCACGGAGGCAAAATCGCCGTCGATATATTTTCCGGCCTGCTCAAAGAGCTTATCAAGCTTTCCACTGGCCAGAATCGCCTGGAGATATCCGTTAAGAGTCTCACCTGTACCAGGAAGGTTTTTGGCCTTGCTTATTTCAAGTGATTTTGTATACAGCTTCTCTGAGCCTTCGAAATCTTTCTGGAACAATGCAAATCCTGCTATGCGGTTAAGCCAGAACACATCATCTGGAAATTTTTCGAGAGTTGTTTTGTAAAACTTTGCTAATTCCTCTTTTTTACCAGATCGCGAATAAATCTGCTCAAGCAACAATCTGTTTTCCCTCGGCGTCTGCGGATTGTCGATTGCGTTCTTAAGTTCGGTTACGGCATATTCTTCAAGACCATTTTGGAGATAGGCCTTTGCCAGCAAAAGACGTGTGCCTGGGTCATCCAGCAGGGACTTGCTTTTATTAAGGTCGAGTATCGCCTGGTCATATTTACCCATGAAGAAATTTATATTCCCGCGTAACTGCCATACCGATGGGTTATCCTGATTAGTTTCGAGAATTCGGTTTGTCATATCCAGTGCTTTTTGCATTTGCCCCTGTCTGGTTGCCAGATTCGCCTCGAGATACAAAGCCCGTTTTTCATCAGGGTACTTATCCCTGAAGCTTTGCAATTTATTTTCAGCTTCCTTTAGAAGGCCAACATTAAGAAAAGTCTGAATCTGATAAAGACGATTATCGATAGTATCTTCGACAGACAAAAGCTCTTCCGAATATTTCTTTATAGACTTCTGGTCTGCGTTTTTTTCAGCCAGAAATGCCAGGCCTCTAATAGCAGTCGGATCTTTCGGATTCGTCTTGTATAATTCATTAAGAACTTTTCCGGCCTCTTCAAATTTGCCATCGCGGTAATAATAGAGCCACAGCAATCTTTTATCTTTGGACTTTTCCAGCAATTCTTCAGCCTTTTTGTTCTGGCCTGTGACACGAAAATACTCTGCATAATTATCAAGTATCAATTTGCTGTTTGGGTCATAGGCAAGCGCCTGCTCAAAAGCCGACGAGGCCTTGTTATAGTAAAATTGTTTTTTTGAGGGCGTGGTCTCACGAAGCGCCATCTGCATTGCCATTTTGCCCAGCATAAAGGCATTTTCAACACTTGGTGAAACTTTCTGCAATCGGTCTCGAATGGCCAACGCATCTTCCTGGTTGTCCTTGCCGACATAGTCAGCATAAAGCCCCTGCAACGGCATGCTGATTTGTTCCGAATTCAATCTTATCGCCATCATAATCGCAGTTTTCGTCTCCGTGACCTGCTTGGGGGTTATATTATTACCCAGCTTTTCGTTTCTCCGGTGCAAAGCCAAAGCATAATCTTTTGCAATATCTCCACTGAGAGGATTAAAAGAGACGGCCTTCTGCATATCTGCTATGGAAGCAGACTCATTACCAAGAGCAGCGTTGACCTTGCCTCTTAGTATATAAGCAAGAGAAAAGACAGGCGATTCCTTCAGGCATTCATCCAATGCCTCCAATGCACTTTTATAATCTTCTTTAATTACAGGAACAAAGGCAGCAAAAAACTTGCCCTTGCAGCCATCGAGATTGTTACGCTGCGCGGTACTTAAGATTTGTTCTGCAAGTTCAACATCTTTGTTTCTAAGCGCTACCTCAGAAAGATAGATGGCGGCAAAACGCTGTGCTTCCATTGTTTCGTTGTACCGTTTCTTTTCGGCTGCATTTTGTTTGTCAGGCAGGGGCAAATTAAAAATTTTCTTGAATTCTGCGGCAGCTTCATTCGGTTCGCCATTTTTGAGATAAAACGAACCAAGTCCCATAGATTTCCTGACCGGATTATCAATACTCATCAGCACGGTCATTTCTATCTCTTTACTTTTTTCAGGGGAAACATTATTCGGGTCGGGCTCGGAGAGTAACCGTTTATAAAAAAGGGCGGTTGTATTTTGGGGTGAGTATTTCAAAATCCCGCTAATTGTGCTCCTGGCTTTTTCGACGTTTCCCTCTCTTATATAGTTGCTGCAAATCTGAGAAATGGCGGCCGTACTGATAGAATTGGGGTCTACCTTCAGGAGTTTTTCAAGCAACTTACTAATGGTGTCATTGTAACCTTTCAATTCATCTGTCATGACAACATTCATAGGTTGGGATTCGAGAGTCTTTTCAGAATGCGGTAATTCGTTTGAATCATCTTTCAACCGTTTTTCCACCAGACTATATAGTACCTTAGACATTTTGGCCTGTGTCATTGACAGATTTAGTCTAATGATATTCGGATCATCTGGATTGGCCTTGGCCAATTCCTGTTCAGCTTCATCAAACTGTTTTGCCCCGATGTAAGCATTGATACGCAGTATTCTTGCTCTTTCACTGGGCCATAAATTTTGCTCAAAGACATTTGCAGCACTGAGAACATCATTATAGGCCTGTTGTTTTAACGCCAAATCAGCATAATCCAGAAATGCCTCAGGCTTGTCTACAGCGACACCTGCCTTCAAAGCGCTCATCATAAATTCGCTGGCAGCGCCGACTTCAGAGCTATTTTTATAACCTCTGGCAAGAGCATAAGATATTTGCGAATCATTGGAACCAGCCGCTTTAAGCTGTTCATATATCGTGTACAGTTTTTTAATCGCTGCATCATTATTTCCGCGGGCAAGTTCAAGCATTCCTTCCCACTTGACCACTCGAGTATCCTCTCCGCTGCCGGCGAGCTGTTCAATTTCATGTACCGCCTGCTCAGCCTGTTCGAGCCATGTTTTGTCCTGCGACTGTGCCGATACTGCGGATTTTGCCATCGATTCAAAAACCCGCTCGATGAAACAATTTGCCATAAATTCATATAAGATGGTTTTGTTTCTTTTATTGGCATAATTTCGCGGTCCTGGTTTATCTTGCGCATCCGGCAGGTCAAGTGCATTCCTTGCTGTATCCACTGCTTTATCAAAGTAAGCCGTTTGTTTTTCACCCTGCATCGAACCGATTGAAAATTTACGGTAGTACAAATTGGCAGATGTTATCGCATAATTGACATTATTCCCATCCAGTTCGATGGCTTTTTCGATCGCCTGTATGGCCTTATCAAGCTTCTTATGGCCAAGCCTTTGATAAAAATCAGTCAACATCGAGAAAGCTTCCGGGCTGGATTTGAATTTATCCACAAGTGCCAAATACTTGGGTTCAAGCGACTGAATTTGCTTTTGCGCAGACGCAGTATCGCCGCTATGCACTATTTCCGTCTCCATCCTTAGAAGATTGATATGGGCTCTGGGGTTTGCGCCAGCAACCTTAACGGCTTGTTTCAAAATCTCCACGGCCTGTTGTCTTGCCTGGTCTTTTTCTTTAACCTGTCCCCTCGAAGCAAGCAATTCTCCCTTGGCAATAATTGTTTGAGCTAAATACCAGCGGGCATCTATGTTTTCCGGTTCAAGTTCCTTAACCTTTTCCAGATCCTCGGTTGATTTTGCAAGCAAATCATCTGGGTTTGTTACGCCTCCCATATTTGCAACTTCAAGATTAGCCCTGCCCCTTAAGAGGTATAGATAAGAACCAATTTTTTTGGCTGGAGATTTTTCTTCCAAAGCAAACGAATCCCATTTGGATACGTCATCGGGAAGCACACTCGAATCAATATTATCAATAAAGTCCGTAGTTTGCGTTGTAATCTCTTTCCATGGCCCGCCGCGTAATCCCTGTTCAGCAATACTATCGACAAATATATAAAGGTATTTCAACCGCCCAAACCTGGCTTTTACATTCTTGGGGTCTATCTGAATTATGTTATTCCAGCATCCGAGTATATTATTCCACTGGTCGGTTTTAAGATAAACATCTATGAGCTTAAAAAGTATTTCAATCCTGAGCGAATCGCTCTTGGTACGAGCACGTGCCCGAAGATAACTCTTTGAAGCAATGTTATATTGTTCGAGCCTGGAATTGGGGTCTGTCTCCCGCTCGGCGGCCTGGTACGCCTGGTCGCCGTCTTTAATAAACTTCTGGGGATCTCGACTCAGGTATAAAATTATTCCGATGGCAACAAGCCCTAAAAACACAAAAACCACTGAGCCGATAATTGCAATTTTTTTATTCAGTCTTTTCTTAGCCATAAATTCTCCTAAGCATTAAGCATTAAATATCCTGCCTGAAAACTGCGGCCGTGACAGGCATCCGGCAACAGGTATCATACTATTTTTCCCAGTCAGGCCAATGCTCTTTTTCTAAAACAGGCACAATTATAGTCAGAAGCTTTTGGCTTGCCTTAATCGCCTCATCCTTGGTTGGATAAGCTTCTCCCCCAAACCCGCTATTATTAAAGAACTTCCACTCAACTTTGGAAAAGTAGGAGTGTTTGCCGCTGATATTTTTATTGAGGGCGAATCTGGTATCTTCTCTGCTGTTGGTGTAATCTCCGTTTACCTTGAAAAAATACGAAATGGAAAATTTTGTGCTGCTTTGCCAGTAGTTCGAATTTATCTTGCCAAAAACAAGGGATCTTACCGGAATCTTCACCTTGTTACCCTCATTATTTACTTCGAACGTCTCGCTCTCGGAAGTCAATTGTTGATGACCGCTGCCGGTATAGCATTCTTCCGGAACATGAGGGACACGGTCCGGTAGACCATAATAAGTAACAAACAATAAACACTTTCGGACAGCACTGTCGGCAGGGACATTCATGTCCTCGATAACCCACTGAATATAATCATTTGTGCCCAGTGCCTTAATAATCTCCTCATTTTCAATCTTTTCTTTTGCCATGACCTTGTAAGGAGTCAGCTTTTTTTCATCAAGAGTATCAAGGGACTTCTTAATCGGCAACGGCTCCTTCACAAATACTATCCCGAATTTCTTTATTGCAAACGACATACTGCTGCCGGCAATTGCAAGTATAATTGCACATATCAAAAAGGACGGCTGCAAATATATTTTCATATTATTAGACATGTTTTTGTTTATCGCCTGCGTACCACAATATCTTCAACAATCATGTTTGTCTCGTCAACAAACAACATCGACATAAACCATGCAAGAAACCAGTACAAACCAAATGCCAGCGGCAGCATCAACAGGCCGAGCATATCATGATAGATGCCCTGGGCATATTGGGGACTTATAAGAACATAGATAAACCCTGTTGTTGTAACACGCACCATATTGCAGAATATGGCGATTGGTATGGTGCTTATAAGCAGTATAATCCGCTGCCAGACAGGTCTGTAATGCAGATACGCCATGGCAACACCCAGTGCCAAAAAAGCCATCAATAATCTCATTCCGCTGCAGGCCTCTGCGACGTTTAGGCCAGGCTCCATCCTCTGACCTTTATAAACAATGTCTATCACAATGCCGCTGGTAATTGCATCCAGACCTTTAACCAGATTCAGCAAAGCCCCTGCCACCTGTGCCGCAAGCATCTGCATCGGCATCGTAAGCTTGACATACATTCTTTGCGGCAGCGGCACTGCGAAAATCAAAAATGCGACAGGCAGCCAGGTATATTTAACTAATCGCCAGCCGCCCAAAAACAATGTTATTGCTCCAAGCGTGGCTATCACATCTATGGGCCTTAAGTATCCATATTGGAAGTGAACTATATTGAGAGGATAAAATGCTATACCGAAAATCAGGAAAAATAAACCTAAATAACTTGGCTTGGTTTCAAGGTTTATAATCTCCTTCTTATGCTGGTTAATAAAATACAGACTAAAAAGAGGTATCAGAAAACCATGAGACCAGCTGCTGTCGTCTATCCATTGGCGGACAATATTGCGTATCTCATTTTGGAAAAGAAAGCAGAAAAGAACGGCAATTATGCCGACTTTGATGCAATTATGAACACCCAGGTCACGCCATTTTTGCTTTATTACGGGTGAGTCTGATTCTTTAATATTTTCAGAAGAAGCGCTGATATTGTCCACCATAACTACATTAAACGATTAAACTAATATAAGCTGGGTCCAAGGAAAGGCCCAAGCGGTTCACGAATACTGAAGTTTCTGTCGGCAAAATTACGGTCATACAGAAAACCGAAGCCGTAAGTAGCCCTGAATGCATTTCGCATTACCGCTCTAAAGGTCGAAGACGGATGTGTACCGACATTAATAGTGTCGAGCGGCTTGATAAAAAAGTCCGGCTGTTCGCCGCTGGCAATTTTTTCCAGGTC
>JAPLMV010000021.1 GCA_026386835.1 Planctomycetota bacterium
TTGAAAAGATGAAGTTACGGAAAATGGAAAGGTTTGAAGTTTGTTTTGATTGTATAGATGACAGCCCGGTACCCGCTATGGGCCTTGAGCTCGCCGTACAGAATGGGCGTCATCGCATAAATTAATTGGGACCACAAGACAAAAGGCTAAAAGCCGTTGTGGAAACCCGGATAGAAGGTTGAACCAATCAAACAAATTTTAGGCTTGACAGGCCTGGCTTCATAGAAGCGGATAGCGGATATCCGGAAGGCGAACTTTACAAAAGACTATATTACAGGCAAGGCCTGCCGTTATTTGTCTTTGACGCATCTGCTCGACAAAATCGGTCTGTATAATTCTAACGCCATTAGGCAAAACTACAAACCTGTCTCCACGCTGTCGAACCACGAAATGTCATTTTTCGGAAAACCATGTTTCCTAGTAGGTTAGGCCATGAAAACCCCTGTCAGCTATCCATATACCTTTGCCGTCAAGAACCTTATTTACAGCTTTGACAGTTCTGTGTATTTGCAGGTTCTGGCTTCCAACGGCTGGGTCTTCTATACTGAAAACATCCAGCGACAGAGGCAGAATACGTTTTTTGTTCAGATGGGCATAAACCTCGACGCACCAGTATCCAGGCACAAGCTTTTTCTCGCGGGCGTCTCTGACAAGTGCCAGATATTTCATTCTTCTTGCCCTGGGCTTTGCCATGTCTGTAAGGTCGATTATGATGGGAGTATCAGGCTGAATGTATCTTGAGGCCGTTTGCCGGTAAGCATAGACTATGGCAGCTAAATTGCCAGATGGGCTGACCAGATGATTTAGCAGTCGTTTAAGGCGATGAAATATATCAGTGCAGTCATCGTGTATCCAGCCGGCAAATTCGGTTACAATAAGAGAACCGGACAACAGAATGGCTGCCACTGCCTGCCGCAGAAACTTTTGTCTGGGCTTATCTGCATCAGTGATAATTGGAGTCATAAATTCATCGAGCAGATTTCTTGTCTTGCAAATGATAAAATCTTTTCGTAACATTTTTTGAACCTCCTTGTCTTGTTTGGGTTATATTGCTTAAAAACCGTATTTTACAAGCACAAGGAGGTTTTTTCATCACCCCAACGCAAAAACGGGTAATCGCGTGAAAATAAAGTGTCTTGCAAATTATTGGACAGGGATTAGACTATTAACTTATGGCAAAGAAAAAGGCGGCGGAAGTAAAGGCAACAGACAATCAAGGGCAATCCACAGGACGCCTTACGGCGGATGCCCATGCCCCAAAGACATCACAGCCGAGGGCGGCTGTGCAACATGCAGGGAAGCCATCGGCGGTGGTTGATACGCTGGTGATATAGTTTCTGGAAGTATAAAAATGCGTGCAGTATTAATGCTGGTGATATTAGCAGGGTTCATTTGGTTGCTTTGCTATTGCTTTTACTGTATTGGTAAGAAGAATGCAATTAAGAGTCCCAAACGAAAGGACGAAGCATCCACAACGAGGCGAAAGAAGGTCGAGTCCTTTGTAATAGAAAATGAGAATCGCAGCAGTTGCGGCGACGATAAACAGTAAACTCGTTTTTGCAGTTCGGCCTTGTTGCGAAGATGTTGAGAAATAAATATTAACAATTTTTTTGAAGGAAGAAAAAAATGAATACAAAATTGTTTTCACCTATCATCTTATTATTGACAGTTCTGTTTGTTTGGCCTGTGCAAATCTGGGCGGTGGATGCCAACTCGACTGCTGCAAAGGATGTTAACGCGGCCGGGGCAGTGGAACTTAAGTCAATCCAACTTGCAAAGCCTCAAACCGACGGCGGCAAGCCCCTAATGCAGGCACTGAAGGCCAGAAAGACTTCTCGCGAATTCAGCTCTGAGAAGTTGCCTATGCAGATTCTTTCAAATATGCTTTGGGCAGCATGCGGAGTCAATCGCGAGGATGGAAAACGCACTGCACCTACCGCAATGAATAAGCAGGAAATCGACGTTTATGTTGCTATGGCCGAAGGTCTTTATCTTTATGATGCCAAGTCAAATATATTAGTCGGTGTTCTGGGAGGTGATATTCGTGCTGCGACTGGGAGACAACCGTTCGTAAAGGATGCCCCCGTAAATCTCGTTTTTGTAGCTGACTTTGCAAAGATGGGCAATGCTCCAGCCGACCAGAAAGAGTTCTATTCGGCTACCGATACGGGCTACATCAGCCAAAATGTTTATCTCTACTGCGCCAGCGAAGGATTAGCTACTGTCGTGCGCGGGCTTGTTGACAGGTCGGAGTGCCAGGCGGCTATGAAACTGCGACCCGACCAGAAAGTTATACTCGCACAAACTGTTGGGTATCCTAAAAAATAGCGATTAACTTTATTTGATGCAAGGTTACTCAGTTTAAACCTTATTGTCGTGGTTCATAGCGAGCGGATGGCAGCTGGTGGTTGCAATTTGAGGAAGATTTTGATATTATTGCGGAGTCGGAAGGCTTGGTTTCCTTGTGCTACGTAGCGAGCCTACTCTTCCGAAGCGGCTGCGAAGGCTGGAAGCGTTACTTCGCAGAGTAGTAAGCAGCCAGGCGTTTAATATGTAAAATTCCAGATTATTATGATGAACGACAATCCTGTTAGAACAACTTTGCAAAAGATATTTTTTCCACAAAATATTTTTTTGCTTTTCGGCAGTATCTTCGGGTTGTTGTTTGTAGTGATCACGCCTCCTTTTCAGGTTGCTGATGAACCGGCGCACTTCTATCGGGCTTATCAGGTCTCGGAAGGCGTTATCAAAGGTCAAAGACAACAAGATGTTTCAGGCGGTCTGCTGCCAGTCAGTCTGGCATCTGTTTCCAGGCAGATTTCCGGGAACATCCCCTTTCATCCGGAAAACAAACAGGAAATAGGCGATCTCCTCCGCGGGTTGCGTATGCCGTTAGACCGCACAGAGAGAGGCTTTATTCCATTTGTCAATACAACCATTCATACGCCTTTGGTCTATATTCCGCAGGCCGTGGGAATATTATTCGGGCGAATCCTAAGCGATTCTGTTTTGGTCCTGATGTATTTCGGCAGGCTGACAAACCTGATTTTCTGGGTCGCTCTTGTTTACCATGCCATTAAGATCACTCCTGTTTTTAAATACCTGTTTTTAGTTCTGGCGCTGGCGCCCATGTCTTTGTTTCAGGCGGCGTCCTTGTCGGCTGATAGTCTGACCAATGCCTTGTCATTTCTATGGATTGCAGTATGCCTGATGTTTTCCTGCCAGAGATGTACTCCGATTAAAAAACGCGAGCTATGCATGTTATTAATATTATCCGTAATGGTTTCATTGTCTAAACAGGTTTACTTGATCCTGGTGTTTCTTGTATTTCTCATTCCGTCCGACAAGTTTGGCGGCAAAAGAAACAAATGGCGGGCCAGTCTAACGCTGATAGTATTATCTCTTGTTTGCTCGGCAGGATGGCTTTATTCCATCAGGGATATTTATGTTCCTTTTCGCGATGGGATACAAATTCAAACACAGTTGCATTTTATTCTTTCCAGTCCTTTCAAATATGCAGAAATACTGTTGGGGACTTTCAGGGAACAGTGGTGGCTTCTTCCCGCAGGCTATATTGGTATTCTTGGATGGCTTGATACTCCGTTGCTGCTATGGCAATACCCGTATTATACAGTCCTCTTTATTGCAGTCGCGTTATCGGAGAGAAGCGTAGAATGTCTTTTTTCCCTGAAAAACAGAGTATTAATCTTTTTCGTTTTTTTGGCAGGCGTGATACTGATTTTTACCTCGCAATATCTGAGCTGGACCCTGCCGAAAGCCAGTTTAATAGAGGGACTGCAGGGGCGGTATTTTATTCCGGTCTGCCCTCTGCTTCTGATGCTTTTATATAATCAGAAAATCTCACAGATTAAAGTGTTGAACAAATTTGTTTTCCCTGTGAAAATGGGTTTTTATTTATCGATTACTGTTTCTCTTATATGTACAATAGCAGTAGTGATTAAGCGTTATTATTAGTCGGGATAAGGTCAGAATGGTTGTTTGGAAAGGAAAATCACCAGGGCTTGTTATCTTATGTTTTTTGACTGGGAAATATTTGTAGTAAAGCTGAAAGCTTTTTTTAAGTTTTATCGGCATTATAATATCGAAAAAACTGTTTTCAGTTCTGCGAAGGCTGGACAAAAGCAGGCACTTCCTTTTCGTGAATCCGCATTTTCGCACAAATACTGTATTGGAAAAGGTCTGGAAATAGGATTTTCAGCAGATAAACCTTTTGGTTTAAATACATTAAATGTTGCCTTCACCGGTTCGATGGATACAAGATTCAAGAAAGAGGATGTCAAGCTTTGCGGGAAGGCCCTAAAGGTTGATATTGTTGCCAATGGCGATAACACTGCACTGCCTGAAGAAAGCCAGGGTTTTATCGTCAGTTCTGATGTAATTGAGCATTCCCCCAATCCGATTAAAGCACTTGTCGAAAGGGGCAGGCATATCGGGCCCGGCGGAGCTATTTTTATGATTGTTACTCATAAAGAGTGTACTTTCGACAAGGAAAACTGAAAACTTTTTTGAAGCATATAATCGATGACTACTTAACTGACAATACTAAATCTCATAATGACCCCAATTATCATGACCATTGCTGGATAACTGAAGATTTTGTAAACATAGTTAATTGGATGACTGCAAACATAGGCGTAAACTTGGAAATTGTCGAAGTATTGGATGTTGATGATAAAGTCGGTAATGGCTTCTCGGTATTCATAAGAAAAATGGGAAGCGAAAATATATAAAATATATTCAATAGTTATGCAAAATGAAAAATGTAATTACATATATTTTGGTTTTTGCTCGTGCCTTTTGGTGGCTTCTCTTTGGTACGCAAAGAAAAAAACTTAAAAAGGTGTGGCTGGTATATCAAGTCGGGGGTATCAGATTGTGCTGGTATTACATGGTAGGCAGATTCAATGCAAAAGTTTTGTCGTATGATCCTTTTCGAAACCAACTGTCCGATTCACAGAGTAAATATATTCTGGAAAAATTTACATATAAGCCTCTATTTTCCATAGTAGTTCCGGTATATAAAGTGGCTTGTGAATGGCTCGATGAATGTATTAGTTCTGTTGTCAATCAGCATTATATAAAATGGGAGTTGATATTGGTCGATGATTCTTCCCAAAAGGATGACTTGACACAATTAATAAACTCATGGGTATCGCAAGATAATCGTATCAGGTCTTATTGTTTGGTGAAAAATTTAGGCATAGCAGGAGCCACAAATTTCGGGATAAGACAAGCTAAAGGCCAATTCATAGCTTTTCTTGACCACGATGACGAACTGACAGCTGATGCACTAACCTGGGTTACCTATGCTTTAAACAAAAATCCAGATGCATTGTGGTTATATTCTGACGAAGATCTAATCTCAATGGCTGGCAAATGCCATCACCCACATTTTAAACCAGATTTTTCACCAGAGTTTCTTTTATCTAACATGTTCACTTGTCATCTTAGTGTATACTCATCAGAGATGCTTGCTAAAGTTGGACATCTGCGGGATGGCTTTGACGGTTCACAAGACCATGATTTAGCATTGAGGCTTTCAGAGATTATCCCGAAAGAAAAAATTATCCATATTCCCCGAGTCTTATATCATTGGCGAGAAGTCCTATGTTCAACGGCTATGGGTATCGAGGCAAAACCTAAGGCTCCTTCCGCTGGTAGAAAAGCAGTAGCCGAAGCTTTGCAACGACGTAATTTAAAAGGTGAGGTGAGTTCTTATGAACTTTGCTCTACAATATATCAGATTAAATTTGAACCTTCCGAATTCCCAAAAATAAGTGTTATAATACCTACGAAAAACGGATTATCTTTAATAAAAAAGTGTATCGATTCTGTGAGAAGATGCACAAATTATCCAAATTTTGAAATAATATTAATAAATAATCAATCCGACGATACAGCTTTTCTCGAATACATAAAAAGGGAACAGTCCTTAAACAGAATCAAGGTTCTAAACTACGATAAACCATTCAATCACTCTGATATGAACAATATCGCTGCAGATTCAGTTGACAGTGAATTTATTGTTCTTATGAATAATGATATTGAAATTATTTCAGACCAATGGCTCGAGCAGCTTTTAGCTACAATACAGATTGATGAATCGGTTGCGGTTGCAGGGGGTTTGCTTTTGTACCCAGACGGTATAGTTCAGCACGGCGGTATTATTCTTGGGCTAAACGGAACAGCAGGACATGCCAATAAATATATACACGGCAAATCACCGGGATATTTAGGTCGCATTCAGGCTCTTCAGGAAGTCTCCGGCATTACTGCTGCTTTGGCGATAATAAGACGCAGTAGTTTTCAACTTGTAATTGGTTTTAATGCAAACCGTTATCCAACATTATATAATGATGTTGATCTGTGTATACGCCTAAGAAAGGAAGGATATCGGTGTATTTATAATCCAATGGTAAGGGCTATTCATTATGAAACAAAGACTCGTCCTGTAAATATTGAAGAGTTTGTTTATAAACAAAGACTTGGAAGTGATTATGCTGAAATACTTAATCGTGACCCTTTTTACAATCCCAATTTGGCCCTTAATAATGAACAATTCCATGGATTTAGAGAGTTTCCTGTCGAAAATCAGATTCAAGAATTAGCTAATATTCCAGAGTGGTATCTTGCTTGAGCCGATTCCAGATAGAAACACAACAACCGTTGTAATACCTACCCACAAAGCTGGTCAACTTTTCACTGATTTATTGGATAGTTTGGAAACCCAAACCTTGCAACGGGTGCGTCTGCCGTTTGTAGGTAGAACTGGCACAAAAATCGCCAATGAAGAACAGATGCGATACGCTGTGTTCAGGTCGAAGGGCTATGACATTGGTTCTGGAGCGGTAGAGGGTGCGTGTAAATATGTGGTTGGTAAACGTCTCAAACAAAGCGTAATGATATGGACACGTGCTGGTTCATCAGCAACGCTGGCTCTGCGAATAAGTTGGCTTAATAAGGAATGGGACGAATTATGGTCAAAAAAGCCCTTAGCCGCCTGAAAAATCTCCCCACAAACGTGAAGTGCACCCATATAACGATAAATCATTGGAATTGGTTGAATTTCCTAACATATTGCTGTACAATGGTTTGCTTCAATGAATAAGTTATTAGAGCAAATTAACAGCCCAGATGATATCAGTGCTCTGTCGGTCGAGCGGTTGAAACTGCTGGCAGAAGAGATAAGAGAGCTTATTTTGGCCTCGGTCAGCAGGACAGGTGGACACCTTGCAAGCAATCTTGGCGTCGTGGAACTTACGGTTGCGCTGCACTATGTCTTTGATTTCAAGAAAGACAAGCTGCTCTGGGATGTAGGACATCAGTGCTATGCCCATAAGATTCTCACCGGCAGAAAAGACACCTTTGCCGACCTTCGCCATGCAGGCGGCCCGAGCGGATTTCCAAACCCAAAGGAAAGCCCCTACGACCAGTTCATCGTCGGCCATGCAGGCACTTCAATACCAACAGCCATCGGAATGGCACTTGCCCAGCAGCAGGAAAATAAAACCGATAAAATTGTTGCTCTTGTCGGCGATGCGAGCATCGTCAATGGTGTATCTTTCGAGGCACTTAATAACCTCGGCCTTGTCAAAAGACAACTCCTTATCGTCCTTAACGACAACTCAATGGCGATAGACGCCACTCAGGGTGCAGTTGCAAAATATCTTTCGAAGGTACGCCTCAGCCAGACTTATGAGGATTTGCGAAAGACGACAAGAAATATTCTTGAGCATATGCCGGTCATAGGCAAAGGTGTCGATGATGCGATTGAGAAGATTAAAAAGAGCATAAGAATGGCGTTGCCCGGCAGTCGGTTGTTTGAGAGTTTAAATATCCCATATTTCGGTCCGGTCGACGGTCACGACATCGGCTCGCTTTCGGAATTATTCAGGGCAATGTCGCATCTCAATCGCCCGGCTATTCTCCACGTTTACACCAAAAAGGGATTCGGTTTCAGCCCCGCTGGCCAGGACCCGAGCAAATACCACTCTACGGGTCCTTTTGAGATGAATGGCGACTCCGTGGAAACTGCCCCTTCCGGCAGAACTTTCACAATTGCCTTCGGTGAAAGTCTCTCCAAACTCGCGGCTGAAGATAAAAGAATCGTAGCAATAACCTCTGCAATGTGCGACGGCACGGGTCTTGGAGAATTTCGCAGCAAATTCCCCGACAGGTTCTACGATGTCGGCATCGCAGAAAGTGCAGCCGTTGATATCGCAGCAGGCCTTGCCAAAGAAGGCTTGCGGCCTTTTGTCTGCATCTACTCGACGTTCCTGCAGCGGAGTTTCGACCAGATATTTCAGGATATTTCGCTCCAGAATCTTCCTGTCGTTTTCTGCATCGACAGGGCAGGCCTGGTCGGCTCCGACGGTCCGACCCATCACGGTCTGATGGATATCGGCTACACCAGGATGATGCCCAATATGGTACTGACCGCTCCGGCCAATGAGCTTGAGATGAAGCTGGCTCTGGAGTTTGCACTTCGACAGGCATCGCCCTGTGTAATAAGGTACCCAAAGGATGTCGTTCCTGTAATGTCTGACCTCGAAATGCTCGCCTGTGCCCAACTGTTTGAACTGTCCGGGGCAGTAGCCGTACGAAAGGGTAAAAACCCACAGATTGCCCTTGTATCTTACGGCAGCGTCCTTGGCGAGGCGCTGAAGGCGGCCGAGACCCTTGCCAAAGACGGCATCGAGGTTGATGTGGTAAATGCAAGGTTTGCCGCACCTGTCGATGAAAAAATTATTACTCTTGCCCGTCGCGGCAAGGGTATTATAACTATTGAGGACCATTATCTTGCCTGCGGATTCGGTTCTGCTGTGCTTGAGGCTGCCGCTTCGTCTTCCTGTGCGCACGGCCCAAAAGGCAAACGCAATGCCAAGATTGCCGTTCTCGGCGCAGCGAAGGAATTTATCGAGCACGATTTGCGAAGTTCCCAGTTCAGGCAGGCAGGCATAAATGCCGATAGAATCGTAGAAAAAACGAAAGAATTGATAAATGAGTAAAGATAAATTGCCAGGATTAGTTGTTTTCGGGGATCCCCAAAAGGGCAATGTAGCTATGGCCATCGCCCGGTTCACCAATTTCGTAAAAGACAAGGCACGAATTGTCGCTTGCGGCCACATCAACGACTGCACAAAAGAAAGCATCAATCAGTGCGACTATGCCGTTGTTTTGGGCGGTGACGGGACCATTATTTCCGCTGCAAGGGCTCTTAGCCGGAGCAAAATCCCCACCATAGGTGTAAACCTCGGCAAGCTTGGCTTCCTTGCAGAGTTCAGCATCGAAGAACTCGAAAAATATTTCGACGATATTGTTTCCGGCAGGGCCAAGATAGAAAAACGAATTATGCTCAGCTGCACCGTTTCCGGTAGCGGCAGGGAAAATTTTTGCGCTACAGCCATCAATGATGTTTTCATCACCGCCGGTCCACCCTTCAGAATGGTTGAGCTGAAAATTTCTGTCGATGGCCAGCCGCTGGCAGGCTGCGTCAGCGATGGTCTTATAATCTGTACCCCCACAGGCTCCACGGCTTATAACCTCTCGGCAGGCGGTCCGATATTATCTGGCGATATGGAGGCTATGGTTGTTAGTCCGATTTGTCCGCACTCTCTGAGCTTTCGGCCAATAGTCATCAGCGCAGACAGCATCGTCGAAATCGTCGGAGAGCGGCTAAACGAAGGAACCACGGTTTCTGTTGATGGGCAGATTTCCTGCAAATTGGCCGTCGACGATGTCGTGAGGATAAAGAGGGAAAACGGCCACTTTCTTATCGTAAATAATCCGCTAAGAACCCAGTGGGATACACTTGCAACTAAACTAAGGTGGGCGGAAAAGCCGAAATACAAGAAATAGCATAAATTATTGTCTATTGGGATTTAACCATGAACTTGCCGCTGTTTTGCGGGGTATAAGGTACTATGAAACACAGATTGTTTATTATGAATATCGTATCGGCGGTTACCCTTTTGGCTGCGGCCGCGTGTGCCGTTGATAATCCATATATTCAGAACCCTTCAGTCAATAGCTCCGTCGGCATGGGTGGTATCCCTCAAAGCAGTATTAGCAGCGGTTTGACCGGCAGCCCCAATCCCATGGGACTCAACGGCAATCTGATAGTCACAGGCAACGTCTCCGGCGGCAAGCACTTTCGAGGCGTCGTACCCTACAATGCAGTCTCGGATTTTGGAGGCAGACTCGGCTCCACTTCTGTAGACTCATTTTTAAGGTATTCAGCGGATGGGAGTTATAGCAGCACTTTGACACCGTATTATTCACCCACCCGGACGGTCAGCATTTTAACCCCTGGCTCTCAAGGTCAGCTTCTTGCGCCCTCATACGTGAATCTTTCCGGCGGGTCCGGCCTTGGCCCGCTTGGCAATCAGCAGTTTGCTCCGACGTCAACAAGTTATATGACTAACTCTCAGTTCAGGCCTTTGTCCACAAATCTCCAGGGCTTAGATAGGACATTGTCGCAGGATATGGCGGCTTATCCTCAGGGCGGAATACAAACAGCCCAGCAACAGCAGGCCCAAATGGACAAGTACCGCGAAGAGTTAAAACAACAGGCAGAAAAAACCGCACAGGACCAGCAAAATATCGTCGACCTGAAGTATTCTTCAGAGCAGGACGCCAAAGATAAAAAAAAGCTCGGCGAAAATAAGCCCGGCGATTCTTTTGAAAATATACAAAAGGAGCTTGAGGCTGTTCAAAAGGTTCTTGGGCAGCTAAAAGCCGGCGAAACTCCAACCCTGCCCGATAATAGTAATAAACAGACAGAGACGGAAACTGCCGCTGCTCAGGAAACTGTCGCCCGGGACGTCGCCGCTTCGAATTTGTCCGACAGAGCAAAAACGGTTTTGGGTGAACACAAGACGTTCAAGGATTTTGAAAAGGCCAAATACAATGAACACATCCGCACCGCCGAAAATTATATGAAACAGGGGCGTTATTACCTCGCAGCGGATTCCTATTCGATGGCGCTGGTCTACAAGTTCAACGACCTCACCGCATACGCAGGCAAGTGCCATGCTCTCTTTGCCGCCGGCGAATATATGAGCAGCGCGCTTTTCCTTTCCAGGGCACTCGAAATCTCACCCGAATTCGTAAATTCCAAAGTCGACCTTGTCGCAGTTATCGGCAATAAAGATACCATCGAAACAAGGGCTGCCGACATCCTGAAATGGATGCAGAGGACCAATTCTCCGGAACTGGGTTTCCTGCTCAGTTATGTCTATTATCGGCTCGATAGACCTGATTTCTCCAAGGTGATGATTGATGCTGCCGCCGAGAAAATGCCCGACTCACCCGCTGTGGAAACTCTCAAAAAAGCCATTTATGACCGCGCTGCAAGCAGGTAATTTTAACCGGTGAGCAATACTGTTCATGATTTTCCGCCGAAAATATTTTTTAAGCTAAAAACTACTTTCCCCTTTTCCCTTTACGTCTCCGCCTCTGGTCTATACCCTATACCATAATGATAAAAGCCAATACATCCCTGAGCATAGAACAGATACTCGGAGTCGATGGATTAATCGCCAAATCCTTTTCCGGTTTTGAATCCAGGCCCCAACAGACCAAGATGGCAGTGGCGGTTCAAGAAGCCCTCCAGTCAGGCCGCAGGCTGGTAATTGAAGCCGGCACCGGCGTTGGCAAAAGCTTCGCATACCTTCTGCCGGCAATAGAAATTGCGCGTCGCAACCATGGCAGGGTTCTCGTCAGCACTTTTACCATTACCCTCCAGGAGCAACTGATAAATAAAGACCTCCCATTTTTAGCTGAATCTCTGCCGTGGGCTTTTACAGCAGTCCTGGCAAAGGGGAGGTCGAACTACCTCTGCCGTCGCCGGCTGGAGTTTGCGCTGCGAAAAAGCGGAACCCTCTTCAGCCAGCTCGATAACCAGCTAAACCAGATAAATAACTTTGCTCGGCAAACAAAGGATGGCACACTAAGTGACATTCCCTTCCAGCCGCACTCGGACGTATGGGATGCCGTATGCAGCGAACACGGCAACTGCCGGGGCAAAAGGTGTTCCCATCTTCAAAATTGCTTTTACCAGCGGGCACGCCGCCAGCTCGACAACGCCGACATTATCGTCGCCAACCACGCCCTGATGTTCAGCGACCTTGTCCTCAAACAGAACGATGTCTCAATTCTTCCAGAGTATAAATTCGTTATAATAGATGAAGCCCACAATATCGAACGCGTCGCAGAAGACCATTTCGGAATCAACCTCAGCAGCTACAAAGTCAAACTCATTCTCGACAATCTCTATAACCCCAAAACACGTCGGGGACTCCTCGCCTATAAAAAAGCTGAAAAGGCACTGGACATTATCGATCAGGCCGCAAAGGAATCCAAAAAATTCTTCAACAAAATCAGCGACTGGTACGAAAGCTCAAGACAGGATACCGGCGGTCGATGCTATAAAAATTTTGTGGATGATAACTTGTCCGGCTGTCTCAAAATCCTTCGCTCGGAATTAACCGCACTGGCTAAGCATACAGAAGACGCCGACGAAAAACATGAGATTATCCGCCAAGCCGAACGCTGCGGCGTAATTGTTATGGAACTCAACTGTTTTCTCACTCAGGAGAAACCAGATTATGTCTACTGGGTCGAATCATCAGGCAATAGAAAGGTATTTGTTCGCCTTCGCAGCGCACCGCTCAACGCAGGTCCGGATATAAAAAAAGTCCTGTTCGACAAATATCAGTCCGTCATTATGACAAGCGCAACTCTCAGCATCAGTTCCGAAATTGAAAAAGGTGGCTTTGATTTTTTTGCAGGCCGAGTCGACCTTGAGGATTTCGATTCCGTCAAACTCGGCTCGCCCTTCGATTACGAAAATAACGTTACGCTTTATATCGAACAGAACCTCCCCGAACCAAACGAACCAGACTTCATCGAAATGGCCTCACAGACCATCAAAAAATATATCTTGCAGACAAGCGGCCGTGCCTTTGTTCTTTTTACAAGCTACTCCATGCTTCAGCAGACAGCAGACAAAATATCCGGCTGGCTCAAAGAAAACGATATCGAATTACTCCAGCACGGCGCAGGCTTAGACAGAAGCACGCTTTTAAGGCATTTTAAGTCAGGCAGCCGATGTGTCCTTTTCGGCACGGACAGCTTCTGGCAGGGAGTGGATGTCCCCGGCCCGGCTCTATCCAATGTGATTATTGTTCGCCTTCCTTTTGCCGTGCCTGACCAGCCTTTGCTTGCCGGTCGACTCGAACAGATAAAACAAAAAGGCGGCAATCCCTTTTTTGATTACCAGCTTCCCTCTGCCATTATCAAATTCAAGCAGGGTTTTGGCCGGCTTATCCGCACCAAAACCGATACTGGCATTGTGGTTGTTCTGGATAGCAGAATAATAAATAAATCCTACGGAGCAAAATTCCTCGCCGCAGTCCCCAAATGCAAAGTGCAAATCGTCGAATAACCTGCTTTTCCACACTCCATCCATAACCCTGCCAGATTACTTTGCCCAGCCTTTGTCAATAGCCCCCTGATAAAGCTCTGCCAGTTGGCTTGGCGTCACAAGTATCATGTCATCATCCATCTTATCGACAAAATGTTTCTTTACACTCTCAAGATTACCCCATGACCAGCAGTGCGCCAGTACATTTACAAACGCCGGTCGTACATTTCCAACCTGGTCCTTGACATCAAGCAGAATTCCTTCTGCGCCGCGATTCCATGTGGTCTGGCAACGGAATACTTTCATTCCGTCCAGTCGATAGGTAAGATTCTTATAACCCTTGAAACCCGAATACATACCCATGTCTGGAAAAATCGAATGCATAAATGGAAGGGCTTTAATATAGGGTTTCAAAACCTCATCATCGCCTGCAACTGTCCTGACGGTTTTAATATCCATCTTCTGCATATACCTGCCGGTCCACTGCATAAAGCCGTTGAGAACCTCTTCCCTGTTTGAAAACTTCGATGCGTAGTCCTCCGGCCGCATATAGCCGATGCCAGAGACGTCGGAGATAAATTCCGTCGTCGGAGCGGCCTTTTCATAATACCACTGGGCTACAGCCGGTTGAATATCATAAATAGCAGGGCCGATGCCAAACGATACAGGAAAACTTCCATAATCCTTGCGGTCGAAAAATCCCCTTTTAAAGTATGCTCTCCACAAATTCTCGTTATCGCCGTCGGAGTAAACCAAGGTGATGTAGATTTTATCCTTCTCAAGTTTTGGTGTCGGCGACTGCCTGGGGTGCTTCAAATCGCCAATAACAACGCCGCTGGTTATTGACAGGTTGGGAAGATGGTCCGTACAAACAAGGCTTTTTCCGTAGCCGCCGAAAAAGCTTGTGCCTCCCACTTCGCCAAGGCCGACACCTTCGCCGGCAAAAGGAAATCCCAGCACAGCGGTATTCGGAGGCATTGTTGCGAAGATTTCCGACATAACGGCCATCTCTGTAAGAGGGTCTGCGCCGGCCCGCGCGCTATCGACGGGACCTGCCACCCAGAACATTATCGCCTTCCACTGGATATCATAGGAAAATGCGCCATTTGGCAATCTGTCTGGATGAATAGCATCACACAGATGATGATTAAGCTGCCCCTTGTATGTATTCCATAGCCATTTCATTCCTTCGGCATACGTAGTGAATTTGCCCCGCAGGTCCATCTTGATTTCGATTTGTAATTCCTCAGCGAGCTTTGGTGTAACTAAAATAAGGTCTTCACAGGCCGCAACATTTGCCGCGATCAAGGAGCCGCGATACAATTTATCGTCGGCGATGATTCCTCCTTTATACGAATCGGCAAATTGCTTAAATAAAGTCTTCCAATCCTTAATAAATTCATACGATTTGATATAACCCTTCTGCTTATGCCATTCAAGCCAGAATGTGCTCTCCTCTTGTTCGTAGTTAAGCCATATCTTCGGCTCTTTTCTGCTCGTAAGTCCCTGCAGCGTCGCAAGGGCAACCTTCACATCATTATCGAGCGTATCAACTTCAACAGCCAGCAGATGCTCGGCCGGCTTTTTGGATTTTGGAAGAAAGGTATCTCCCCATGGCCGCGGCGTTGTAACAGAGGTTATTTTCTCAGACAATGGTGTCGGCTCGGGTAAGCTATCCATTTTTGCGACAATCTTTTCATAATCCGATGGCTGCATCTCGCCTTTCTCTTTAAGCATATAGGCCACGCCTTTCACAACAACCTGCGTAAGATAGTAATTATCCTGATATTCAAGGTTTTTGCCAACCTGCCCGCACCACAAGACAGATGCGCCGTTAAATTCTTTGCATTTATGCTTTATCATCGCGGCTGCTGGCGCCCACTTATTATCTGCAAGCCTGGTTTCAACTATGGCAATTATCTGATCCTCCGCGGGAAAACTTGAAATATCCAGATATTGAATCTGTTCATTACTCTTTGGCAAAATACGGTGATGTATTTTAAGCGGATTATCCGCCACAACTCGCTGTTCAGATATGCCGGCGGCTGGATTACCAAAATCGCCCGTTCCAATACCGTTCCCATCATGCAAAAAATAGCGTGCATATCCTTTGTCGTGCCATTTTCCGCGGACTTTTTCCGCCGGATGGCAGAATGGAATACCGTTTAGAACAAGTCCGCCGCCTTGCATCTGAAATTTCCTCAAATTTTCGTATGCCACCAGTGGAAATGTATTGCCGTAAGTGAGGACGGCGACTTCGAATTTGTCTTTATTAAACAAATTATGGTCTGCCATCTGTGCTGCATTTATTTCGACAGACTCGATACCGCCTGCTTCCAGCATGCCTTTGACATTCTGTGCCAACAAACAAGGCTGACCTGCAAAATTGACCAGGTCAGGCTCAACAAGTATGGCTACCCTGGCTTCTGCGCAAGCACCGGTCGATAATGCGGCAGGCAAAAACAGGACTATCGAGATGAAAAAATTTCTTTTTACAGATGACATCATATCCCTTTCATACAGCTATTTTAAAAATACCATTCGTCAAAGTTACAACCTTTGACGAAGTACGAATCAACACTCGGTTTGTTCGGTCAGGAAGGTAAATTGAGGCGAGTCGAACAGTGCTTGTCTCGCCCGATGCGGGCTGTGTTTCACATAAATCGCTGCATTTCATACTATTGACTCTTGAAAAATTCACTTAAGCAAATTCGTTTTGCCTATATTATCCTGTAAGAAGAGTACAATTTCATGCAAGAATGCCGTAAGTGGGGCACCGACTTCGCTGCGTTCTTCCGTTTTGAAACCGGCTATTTGAGTCGGAACGCCAAAAAGTTCAGTAAACTTCTATATTAAACTGTCATCTATACACTATTCAAGTACACCCTAAAAAGCGAGAAAAATATCAGTTATATCGCAAAAATGATTATACCTATTCTCGCAGACCTGCCCCCCTGTTATCTGCCGGCGACTCGTGAAGGCCTAAAAAGTTTGCCTACAATCGTGAGGAGCACCCAACTCAAATTTTAAAGTTTGGTTTGCGTTTTGATGTGTAAACACTATAATCAACATGGAAAGAAGTTAAAAATTAAAAGATTAAAGTTAAAAATTGCGGAATAAATACAGTTTTATTTCAACAGTTTTGAATTAAAAGAATTAATGCCTAAAGAGTTAGAATGAAGTTTCAGGTTTTCAAAAACGGTAAAGCGGCTGAGGATTTATCGCTGTGCGGGGCATATTTGTTCGGCACCGATGGAATCGCCATACGCCGTGCTGAGATTAGTTTCAGGAGCGGCCTTATCGAGTGTGAAAAAGCCAATCTTGAAACATCAGGACTGGCTCTGTTGTGGCCTATTGACGGTTTCGGCAAAGAGCTTTTGCCCACCACGTGTTTGCCGGAAAGAACCCGTCCATATAATCTCAATGTCGAGCTGGCCCGCGCAAAGCTGATGCAAATCATAAATAAGCGTGAGGAATGGTCGCTCTTTGACGGCGTTGACGAAATAGCCGAAATTGCCAAAGGGGCACAGGGTTTATTTATTCAGGCCATAGAGAACATCGCTGAGCCGCCGCTGGCATCGAGGCTGGCGGACGAATCGCTCAGAAAAGCGGTCGTTTTTTCCGAGACGCTGGCTATAAAACAGGCAGATGTGCTGTTTGATATAAGGGGCACAAATCACGGTTTCGGCCAGGGCTGTCTTGGCTGCCGAATGGACCCTTCTCAGATTAGTAACCCTAAACACATCAATAAGCTCCTCGATTTGTTCGGCTTCGTTACCATACCCATAAACTGGGCACAGATTGAGCCCACCAGGGGCAATTACGATTTTTCTGCCTTTGATGCCTGTATTAATGCCGTCGGTAAAAAGAAGGTTGCACTCGGCGCAGGTCCTGTTCTTTGTTTTTCGAAGGAGTATCTGCCTGACTGGCTGCTTAATAGCAGGGTCGGGTTTGAAAAAATTCGCGATATCGCATATCAGTTCGTTTTGAATGTCGTCAGCCGCTATGCGGGCAATATCCGTGCCTGGCGAGTTATCAGCGGTTTAAACGCCTTTAATCATTTCGGCTTCAGCTTCGAGCAGGTATTGGAAATGACCCGTGCGGCGACCATGGCTGTCAAGGCCGCCAGTGACAGAGGTCTTAAAATAATAGAAATCACAAACCCCTGGGGTGAATATTACGCAACAACCCCCAACACCATTCCGCCGCTGGTTTATGTTGATATGGTTGTCCAGAGCGGCATCAATTTTGACGCATTTGCCCTTCAGATGCGTTTCGGGAAAAACGCCGACGGGATGCATATCAGGGATATGATGCAGATATCGACAATGCTGGACCGTTTTCTGCCCGTCGTCAAACCTCTGTATATCACGGATGTCGAGATTCCAAGTCAAAACGGCACAGGTCCGCAGGATGGTCAGGCAGCAGGAGTATGGCATAAGGAATGGGATCAGCCCAAACAGGCTCAGTGGGTCGAACAGTTCTGCAAAATAGCCCTCAGTAAGCCGTTTGTTGACAGCGTAACTTATGCAAACCTCTGCGATGCGGAAAACAGCATCATCGCAAACAGCGGCTTGTTGACAGCTCAGTTCGAACCCAAAAAATCCTATCATGCCCTGAAGAAACTTCGTGAAGTCATCTTTAACAGATAGAAGTAAGACAGTCTTATTTCCGAAATTTTTATATTTAATTTTTGGTTTTTAATCTTTAATATGGCTAATAATGGCTTTCAAAAAGACGATGAACAAAACCGGCATCACTGTCTGGCCTTCATTGTTGCTATAGTAATCGCTATGCTTCTTTCCGCTCTTTTTGCATCTTCGGGTTTTTCGAGAACGCAGGGGCCGCGTGAAATCATATTGGAAGGGCGAATAAATCCCAACGCAGCACCAGCCGCAAGCATGGCAAGGCTGCCTGGCCTGGGCTTTACGCGGGCAGGCGCCATAGTAGCTTACCGTAGTAGTTTTTCCGGTCAGCAGGATGATAAGCAGGCCTTCATAGATTGCAACGATTTGGACAAGGTTAAAGGAATCGGTCCAAAAACCGTTCAAAATATCAGCCCGTGGTTAAAGTTTGAATAATGAGTAAATAAAGACTACAAATATGGAACAGTGGGAAATAAATAAGCCGCTTGGCCAGTGTTTCGGCAGCGGCAGAAAAATCGAATACGGCGAAGAATATTTCGCGGCTCTTGTAGAAACAGGCCAGGGTCTTCAACGGCAGGATTACAGCCGAGAGTTTTGGGATAGTAACAAGCCTTCGGTTTATTGTTACTGGAAGTCTAAGCTGCCGTCGCCTGACCAGAAAAAACATATTTTCATCGACGATGAAATGCTTATGGCATTTTTCGAACGATTATCACAGGAGACTGAGCAGGAGAAAATAAATTTCCGGTTCGTTCTTGCGTTAATCCTGATGCGGAAAAGACGCCTCAAATACGATTCGTCCAGAACCGATGGTGATAATGAAATCTGGCACCTCAGGGTCATCGGGGAAGACCGCTTTGTCGATGTCGCCAATCCGCATCTCGACGAAAAACAAATTGGACAGCTTTCGTCGCAGATAAGTTTAATTTTGCAGGTGAATATATAAACAGCGTACAGTGGGTAGCGTACAGTGTACAGGAATTGAAGATGTCTAAAAATTTTGTTTTGCTGCTTTGTGCAATTGTGTTGACGGCTGTAATGGTTACCGGCTGTGCGCCGCAGATGCAAAAACCGCTGCCTGTCTGTGCGGGTAAGCCATCTGCCGGCGAATCGCTGCTATTTCTAAAATCCAATTCGCAAAATACCGTGCCGTTCAAGGCTGTCGGGCAGTGCCTTGCCAGTTTTAATGTCGATGAAAAAAAGTACAACGAAAACTTTCCCATTAAATTATGGGTTAATCCACCCAACCATCTCCGCCTGCAGGGCGACATATCCTTCAACGCTCGAGGCATAGACCTCGGCTCAAATCAGGCAGAATTCTGGCTCTCAATAAAACCACAGGTCGGCTGTTACTGGTGGGGCTTGTGGAGTGAGCAGAGTATCACGGGCAGACTTTTAATCGACCCTAAAAT
>JAPLMV010000102.1 GCA_026386835.1 Planctomycetota bacterium
CACTGAAAACCGGCACTGATAATAAACCGGTTGAAGCCGCTCAAAATGGCCAAAAAGAATTGACACCAAAATTGACACCTTTTTTGACACCTACGGCTTACTCTGGATGTAACCGGTCTGCAATGGTTGGCAATCAACAAGATGTTTCACAGGAAAATGACAGCTACAATAACTCTTTTATTGATGGACAGTTAGACAACGAAAGTGATGAATTGGCAACGGTTGGAATGGGGGAAACTGTAATGGGCAGGGGCGGAATTGAACCGCCGACACACGGATTTTCAGTCCGTTGCTCTACCGACTGAGCTACCTACCCGTAAATCGTCTGAACAACTTAAATTTAGCAGAAAAAATTTATTTTGCAAGAAAATTGAAAGCAAACATTATTATTTTTGCATTGTTTCCAAGGGCATGGTCAAAACGGCGATGTCCGCCATGTCGTATTTTATCCTGCTACGAGTAAGTGAATTCATTTTCCGTCATGTTGTGATACAGATGCCAGAGTCTTGAAAACTCTCCATTTTTAGTGATAAGGTCGTTGTAACTGCCTGTTTCTACTATTTTGCCTTTGCCAAGTATTACTATTTTGTCACAGATATCCTTTTTGAACAGCCGATGTGATGCGAGGATGCATATTTTATCTTTTGACAGCCGGGCAATTTCCCCGAGCAGATGGGCTTCGGTTTCAATATCCACATTTGCTGTCGGTTCATCGAGAATAAAAACGGGTGCATCTTTCATAAACATTCTTGCCAGGCATATTCGCTGCCATTGGCCTCGCGACAATTCCTGCCCGTTTTTAAATAGTTTGCTTAGCATGGTCTCGTATTGCTCTGGGAGCTGTTCCAAAAAAGAATCCGCTTTTGCTCGCCGTGCCGCATCGATTATATTCTTTGTATTTTGTATGTTCTCTATGCTGCCGCACCCGATATTTTCCTTCGCAGAATATGCGTACTGTATAAAATCCTGAAATATAATGCCGATGGTTTTTCGCAGCGCCTGTATTTCGAATTCTTTTATATCAATGCCGTTAAGCAGTATTCGTCCTTCTGTGGGGTCATAAAGTCTTGTAAGCAGTTTTATAAGAGTTGTTTTGCCGGCGCCATTGGCGCCAATAATAAGGGCGCTTTCAGAGCGTTTGAATATCACATTTATATTATTCAGGGTGTATACGGAGCTGTTGGGATACTTAAAACTTACATTTTGCAGTTCGATGGATTCTACCTGAGAAGGTATGGGTCTTATCTGCCGGCTGATTTCAATGCGAGGTTTTATTTTATTGAATTCGACAAGGTCATGCAGAAATATGGCATTTTCGTAGATACCTGAAATAGTCTCTATGATTAACTGCAGTGCCGATATACTTCCTGCAAAGGCGCCCGAATACATCATTATTTCACCTGCGGTCAGCGACAGTGATTTGGCAAAATTAAGATATATAATGTATCCTGTTGCCCCAACCGTGCTGCATGTTACAAAAGTCCATGTTATTATATCCGCAAGGGCCCTTTGCCTGTAAAGCCGCACATCCTGGCGAAAGAATCTTTGTGACGCAGTGTTCCATTTTGTAAACAGGTATTCCCACATCCTGAAATTCAGTATCTCAGGAGCATGTTGTCTTGACATCATAATGCCTGCCGTATAATCAGCCATTCGCCTGTCTTCTGTACGCTTAAACTGCATCCAGTAATTTTTCTCTCCGTATTTCAGCTGTATAAACAACAGGGGCGCACAGACTATTACTGTAGTAATAAACAGCGGCAGGCTGAAAGAAATAATCAGGCTGCTCATCGAAATAAAAGTAATAGTACCGCGAATCATGGATGTTACCTGGTATACGATGGCCATGGGTTTTCCGTCTGTCTCCCTGTGAGCCCTTGTCATCATATCATAAAAATTAGGGTCCTCAAAAAACGTATAATCAAGTTTTGAAATCCTTTTAATAATCCGGCCTTTCATATTCAATGACAAACTCCTGCCCATAAAATAATTTAAGTACGCCCCGGCTTGATTAAGCAGGGCGCCGACCACCAATACGAGCAACTGGAATATGAATATGTGTATTAGAATGTGGATTTTTTCGCGGGTTACGCCTGCTTGTGTTACATCAACTATGGCGTTGAGCAATAATTTTCCAACGTACACAGCAGCCACGGGTGACAATCCCGACAGGATGGTTGTCAGCGTCAGGCAAATTGTTAAAAAAGGGCCTGCCTTAAAAACTGTTGTAATTGCGAAGGGCTGGGTATCAACTATAATATGAAAACGACTCCTGCCCTTCGTTTCTGCATTAAGTCCTGAAATTTCTTCTGCCTTAACCATTCTGAAATGTTCTTATAAATAACGGGTTAAAACCAGTAAATGTTGAGTAAAAATTTTATCCAGGTTTTGCTTTACGTCCTGCCTGGGTTGTGCGAAAATACTGATTAATTTTAAGGAGAACTAATATGAAACGTGAAATAGTACTTTTGATGGCAATGTGCCTAACAATCGGCTCATTAGTGTCAGCCGCTCCGCAGGAGAAGCCTCAGCAGGGCGTTGGTCTTACAATTTATAACGACAACTTCGCCGTGGTAAGAGAGTCCAGGCCGATGGCCTTTGAGCAGGGGACCAACATTGTGAAATTTACCGATGTTGCATCGGCAATCGACCCAACCAGTGTAAGTTTCAAGTGTCTTTCCTCGCCAGGTGCCGTATCCATCCTCGAGCAGAACTACGAGTATGACCTTGTCAACTCAGACAGTCTGCTGAAACGCTACATCGATAAAAAAGTAACGATAGAATTAAAGGGCAGCGGTGCCGATTCGAGCCAGGAAATAACAGGCGTGCTTATGGCGGCGATGGGCAATGATTTGATATTAAAGAACGAAGAAAATGCAATCCAAATCGTGGATAAGACAAGCACAGGTAAAATTTCACTGAGGGAGTTGCCCGATGATTTGGTTACAAAGCCGACTCTGGTCTGGCTTGCGGAATCAAAAGAAAAAGGCCAGCAGCTTTGCCAGGTAACATATACCACAGGCCAGGTTGGCTGGAGTGCAGATTATTTGGCTGTTCTAAATGACGATGAGACGAAAATCGACTTTAGCGGCTGGGTTACAATCAATAATAAAAGCGGCGCCGGCTACAAGGATGCGACTATAAAACTAATTGCAGGCGATGTAAGGAGAGTTGTCGAGCCAGTCCAGCCCCAACGGTCGGGGATGGTTTACGCAATGAAGGGAGGATTTGACCAGTCGGGTTTTGAGGAAAAACCGTTTATGGAATATCACCTTTATACGCTGGGCAGAAAGAGCACCGTAAACAATAATGAGGTCAAGCAGATTGAGTTTATTACCCCTGCCTCCGGTGTCCCGTCAAATAAGATTTATATTTATGAGAGAAAGCCTCGCTGGTTCTATGAAAACAAAAATCAGAAAGACAAGGTCAATGTCAAGATTGAGTTTGAAAATACTAAGGAAAACGGTCTTGGTATAGCCCTGCCTAAGGGAAAGGTTCGGGTTTTCAAGAAAGACCCTGCCGACGGCACGCTTGAATTTGTGGGCGAGGATAAAATCGACCACACCCCCGCTAAAGAAAAACTGTCGCTGTATATCGGCGATGCCTTTGATATCGTGCCGCAGTATACCATCGTTGACGGCAAATATACTGAACATTACAGCCGTGAAACACACAAGATTGAACTGCGAAACAGAAAGCAGTCGGCTGTTACGGTGTATGTCGATGAAAAGCTCACACAGGGACGCAACTGGACGATTGAAAAGTCAACGCACGAATACAAGAATCGCGATGCCAATACCATCCGGTTTGAAGTGAAAATCGAAGCCGACTCGACAGCAGCGATTGAGTATACCGTCACAGAAACATGGTAGCATATAGCCGACAGGCTGGTCTCAGAAAAAATATAAGGGGTTTAAGAGATGACGATTTTGATTGTTGCGGTTGTGGTGGTTATTGCGGTTGTGGTTTTCTTCTACAATATTCTGGTGGCAAAGAAAAATCAGGTCGCCAATATTTTCGGTACGATTGATGTCCTGTTAAAAAAAAGATATGACCTTTTGCCTAACCTGGTTTCGACGGTCAAAGGGTACATGCAGTATGAAAAACAGGTACTTGCCGAGATAACCGAAATGCGGGCAAAAGCCGTCTCCGATGTTATTTCTGACGACCAGAAGATAGACCTCGACAACAAGGTAACAAGGCGGCTCGGCGATATTATGCTCGCTGTGGAAAATTATCCCAACCTTAAGGCCAACCAGAATTTTTTGAACCTCCAGAGGTCGCTCAATGAGATTGAAGAGCAAATCTCCGCTGCCAGACGGGCATACAACGCATCGGTAACCGATTACAACAACGCAGTTGAAATGGTGCCGACCAGCATTATTGCCTCGATGACAGGGTACAGGGTAAAAAGTGTTTTTGAAATCGACCAGAGACAGCGGGAAAGTATTGACACAGGAAAACTTTTAAAAGGTTAACATGCCCAATTTTAGTCGCTGTTCAAGGGAAGGTATATGAAAACACTCGAAGAGCTAAAGCGGTTTTATGATACTACTCTTTCACAGGAACTTGTGCATCTTGAAATCAAACGCAAGGCAATTATCCGCAAAGCCATTACCATTTTTATCGTGTCGCTGGTCGTGCTTGGGCTTATCTGCTGGCGAGTCAATCCGGCTTGTTTTGTTATTCCAATAATAATATCACTTATAGCATGGGGGCTGGCAAACAATTTTTTAAGTAGAGACTATGTTAAAGAATTTAAGGCCGATGTGATACAAAAAATCGTGCGGTTTGTCGATGAGAACTTACAATACAGTCCCAACAACTGCATTCCCGAATCGACTTACGCTTTGAGTCAGATTTTTAAGGTGCATGTTGACCGATATCATGGCGACGATCTTTTTACCGGTAAATTCGGCGTAACGAAAATCCAATTTTCCGAGGTCCATTCCGAATATAAAACCCACGACAAGAACGGCACACACTGGCATACGATATTCAAGGGACTCTTTTTCGTGGGCGAGTTTAACAAGGATTTTGCCGGCACAACGGTCGTTCTTCCGGATTTTGCAGAAAATCTATTCGGCAAATTCGGCCAGGTACTCCAGTCGTTGAATTCCTCAATGGGTCAGCTTATAAAGCTCGAAGACCCTGAATTTGAAAAGCTCTTTGCGGTTTACGGCTCCGACCAGGTTGAGGCAAGATATATCCTTTCGACCAGCTTGATGAAGCGGATTGTTGATTTCAAGAAAAAGACCAATAAACAAATATATCTGTCTTTTGTCGGCTCACTTGTTTTTGTTGCCGTGCGATACGGCAAAAACCTGTTTGAGCCGCGGCTGTTTCAGACATTGCTCGATTTTGAACCTGTCAGGCAGTATTTCGAGGATATCGAGCTTGCGGTGGGAATCGTAGATGACCTCAACCTCAATACTCGCATCTGGAGTAAGCAGTAATTCGTGCGATGTAGCAGTAACCACCGCCTTCTATTACTATTTCAGTTCAACTGACCAGTAAGCATGGTCGAGAAATTGTTTCCAGCTTTGATAGCGTTCGTACCCAAGATGGAGGTGGATGATGGGATTTCGTTTTGGCTTGACGGGCTTTAGAATCAGTTTCATATTTGCCTGCTGGGGGGTTCGGCCGCCTTTCCTGACGTTGCAGTTCACACACGCACAAACCATATTTTCCCAGACGGACTTGCCTCCCGTACTTCGCGGTATAACGTGGTCGATGGATAATTCGCTTGTCGCAAATTTTTTACCGCAATATTGGCAGCAGTTCCTGTCGCGAGCGAATATGTTTCTTCGGTTAAGCTGTACCTCGCTTCGCGGGAGCCGGTCGTAAAAAAGCAGGCGGATAATCCGCGGTACCGCAACATAGAAATTCACGGTTGAAACCCAGTCGTATGCCTTGGGTTCAAAAGAGCGTCTGAATTGGCTGACCTCACACCAGCTCTGGAAATCATAATTGGAATACTGGCCCTGTTCGAAAGAGATTACCTCTGCAAGCTGGCGGCAGAGCAGTGAAAAAGCCCGCCTCACCCCGATTATACGGATAGCCATATAATGCTTGTTGAGCACAAGCACGTTGCAGTCAAGACCGGATTGATATTCTGCGGCAATCATAATTTCAAATTACCAAATCAGCCTCAAAACCATCTAACTATACAAATAGCACAAAGTCCCATAAGTTGCAAGTAAAAAGAATACCGCTTTGTGCCGGGCATAATTTGTATTCGCTGAAATACAGGTATGCAAACACGGCTCACGATAATTGCTGTCCTTTTGTACTAAATCAGGCAGTTTAGGGAATGAACAACGAAAAGATACGAATTGTTTACGACAGCCCTGAGATGCAAAAACATTAAAAACAACATCACGAACTTTTTTTGTCTGCCGGAGGCGACTGATTAACCACATTTTCAGCCCTAAGGCCTTTTT
>JAPLMV010000044.1 GCA_026386835.1 Planctomycetota bacterium
TCGAGACATATAAACAAAAACATCCTGACGATAAAATCGTAACCCTGAATATTTTTAAGGAAAAACTCCCCGCTTTTGACGGCCTGGCCGTTCAGGCCAAATACACAATTCTGCACGGCCAGAAACACTCAAAAGAGGAACAGCAGGCATGGAAAAGGGTCGAGAAGATAATCGAGCAGTTTAAATCTGCGGACAAATATGTCCTTGCAGTGCCAATGTGGAATTTCGGCATCCCATATCGGCTCAAGCAGTACATTGATATTCTTGTTCAGCCCGGCTATACTTTCAGCTACAGCCCCGAAACCGGCTATAAGGGGCTTTTAACGGGAAAACCGCTGCTGGCTATCTATGCACGCGGCGGAGAATATCCTGCAGGCGGTCCTGCTGAAGCGGTTGATATGCAGACAAAATATCTGCAACTGATTCTTGGATTTATCGGTTTTATGAATATACGCTCGGTAATAGTTGAGCCGACACTGCAGGGGTCAGCGGAAGCGATAGAGGCAAAGGTTCAGAAAGCCGTCGATGCAGCAGGAAGAAATGCTGAAGATTTTTAGATAAGTGAAGCAGTAATTGCAGAATCCAAATGCAAAACGATTAAGAGGAATTGCTGAAAGCTTAATGACCTTAGTTTTTTTCTGTTTTTTGTTCGGCTGATTTCAGCGGCTGCTCGATGGCGAGTGATTTTTCGATTCGCCCTATTCGAGAGGAAAGGTCTGTTAATTTAGAATCGATGGACTCCATTTTTCTGAGGATATCCTGAACATTAGAGTTGATTTTGCCGAGGTTTCCGTCAGCCAGGCCTATATACAATTCCATCATGCGCTCATAGGCGTCGATGGCACGAGCGGCGTCGGTTCTGTATTCAGGAACGGCAATCTGAGGCTGAATTTCATAAGTCTTTGATTCCCCCTGAATAGATGTGGAGAACCAAACAGAAAGCACACTGCATATAACCACGGCTGCAACAATTAATAAATTTCTGTTTGTCAGCATCGCATTATCCGAATTATCGACCGGTTACTATCGGCTCTTTGTTTCTTGCCTGCAAAATACATTTGATGATGTCTTTTCTGGTAATAATGCCGACTAATTTTCCGTGCTCAGTAACCAAAACTCTTCGAAAGAAACTTTCTCTCAAGCAGTCACAGACAGCCATCACGCTTTCGTCCTCTTCGAAACAGATGGCCGGCTGCGTCATAAAATCATCAACCACTTTGCCTTCATTTTCCTGGGGGGCATATAACACGGACAATACATCCTTTTCGGAAAGAATGCCGACCACAGTCATATCATCTTCGACCACAGGGATACCTGTTATGTCATTGTTGGAAAGTATTTCTATGGCCTGAAATATAGGTGTATCTTTTGTTACGCTGATTACGTTTTCGGTCATTATATCTTTTACTTTGAGCATGGTTTCTCCTCTTTACCAACTCATTTTGGCAATAGTCAGATGTTCCTGACTGCAACAAGATGGTAAGATAATTTTTCGACCAGGATAATCAATCTGAAATTTCATAACTATTAACGGCGCATTTTAATCTGCATTACATCCAAATAACATTGACAGCAACTGGTTATGTAGCGACGGTTTTCCAGCTCTGATTAAGTTCATCCATTAATGTAATTACTTCACGAATCATCTGAGGGTCACGTTTGATGTTGGCCTGTCCGAGACGATTAAGCATAAAACCATAAAGTTTGCGGAGGTTGGAGCTTACTTCGCCGCCGGCTTCCATATTCAAAACCGCATTAAGCTCGTTGATTATGTCGCAGGCCCTGTTTATGTAACGCCCTTTTGCCTCATAGTTGCCTGCTTCAAGCTCATTTACCGCCAGTTTCATAAACTTGATAGCACCCTCGTACAGCAAAACAATGAGCCGGCCCCTGCTCTGCGTGGTAACCGCGGTATTTTGATATGTTTCGAATCCGTTCATTTTAAGTAACTCCGTCTATTGGTTTCAGAGCCACCTTGCCCTGAGTATGATTCAAATTCGGCATGGCAGTCATGCTGCCATTTTACATTGATGTTTAATTATGGGGACAACTGGCGCTTTATGCGCCATTTAGTTATACACTACTTTTATCTCAGCAATGACAGCGCCATCTGAGGCATGGTGTTTGCCTGAGCCAACATGGCTATACCGGCCTGTGCCAACACCTGATTCTTGGTCATATTGGCCATTTCGGTTGCAACATCGACATCCGATACACGTGACTCGGCTGTCGCCAGATTTTCGGCCTGAATGCCAAGCACCGATACTGTGCCTTCCAGACGGTTCATCTTGTAACCGAATGCCGCACGAGCTGTATCTTTCATGGATATTGCACTATCCAGGACCGCCAGGGCTGCTACAGCGTTGGCGGCGGTACCTATGGTTGTAGCATTAACGCCCAGACCGCTCGATGTCATATCCTGGCCAGCAACCGAGATATTGTCGGCAGCAGCACCAAAGTGTATAGACACTGAAGCGGAAGTGTTGAGCATTTTGATACCATTAAACTGGGTGGCGCCTGCGATACGATCGATTTCAGCGGACATTTCGCCGAACTCGCTATTCATAATGGCCCGCTGGGCATCACTATACGAACCTGTCGCTGCCTGTTCGGCTAATTGCTTCATACGCACCAAAGAATCATCGATGGTTGCCATGGCACCTTCCATGGTCTGCAGCATGCTGACACCATCCTGTGCGTTACGGATACCCTGCTGGGTAACAGCTATGTCTGCCCGCATCAATTCGCGGACAGCCAGGCCGGCTGCGTCATCCTGTGCACCGTTGATGCGTAAGCCTGACGAAAGCCTTTCGACCGATTTGGCCAATGCATCATAGCTTTTCCCGAGGTTCCTGGCGGCGTTTGCCGCCATAATGTTGTTCTTGATTGCTAACATGTCTTTGACTCCTTAAAAAAAACACCAATCAATTTTCTATTTCTCTTTTTACCCTGTCCCCCCACACAGGGGGTTGAGCATGCAACGAGCACACCCTGTAAAATCTGCTTCTGATAGACGTTATCGCTTCAAAAACCAGGAACTTAAGGGATTTATTTGACGAAAATAATCACAGACGGGCGGGACCTGTAATGCTTTTGATGGACATACTGATAACGCCGATAAACCGCAAAGAAAAACAAAAAATTAAAGACAAAAAATCAAAATTGCAGAAATAAAACAGTCTTACATTCGACAATTTTATATTTTTGCTTTTTCACCCCTTATGGGTAAATTTTTGATTTTCTGTGCTACTACATGAGCATATTGATGGATTTGTCGGTTATTTGGGTGCCCTGCTGTGATTGCGGGGTTTGTGAGTAGCCGCTGTTTTTTGTCAACCATTCATTGGCCGTAACTGTACCGCTGGGAGTATTCTCATGTGTACCTGCCTGGTGGCCAGCACTGCCATCCTGCAGCGATTGATTATTATACGCCTGCTGCCCTGTCAGGTCAGGTTCAGACATCACGACTTCGAGTTTTTTTACCTGAATGCCCATATTCTGAAGATTTTGAATTATTTCCGGCAGCGCCTGCTGAATTTCATATTTGGTTTGAGTTTTGCTTACCTGCAACAGGCCGGTTAACTGGTTTTCCTGCTCGTGGAATTTGATAGTGACTTTTCCAAGTTCCGGTGGATTTAGACGAATGGTAATTTGCTGGTCGCCCTGCCGCAAAGAACCCAGGATAGAACCCTGAATCTGTTCACTAACGCTTGTATTTGGAAGACTTTGAGCATTTTTTGCAGTCTGAGCAGCGGCTGACAGCTGCTCTTTAACAGCGGCCTGGGCATTATCGGCAACGAGCATCTGCTCGAAATTCGGCTGTGAGCCGTTATTGGAACTCGAACTGCTCTGGTCGGTTATCTGCTCAATGGATACCTTGACCTGCGTCTGGCTGGGCTTTTGTCCTGGCAGCAAATCCGATAAATCAGCCCCCTGCTCTTTGCTACCGTTTGCGGACTCGGCAAAACCATTCTGGCTGGTATGTCCGTGTTGAGCCAAAAGTGGTTTTTCAGTATTAAAAAGGGGCTTTTTGAGTTCGGTTGATGCATTTTGCTCAATATTGGAAATGCTATTTTCAGATATAAAGATTTTTTCATTTGATAAAGCCGAGGGCTTATCCGCTGCATCTGGTTTTTCATTTGGAGCAGTTACTTTTTCGCCGATCTTGTTGGTATTGGCTGCTTGGAGCATTAACTCTTTTAGTAAACTGAGGTTAGGATGTTTTGTTTCGATAACGGGTGTTTTGTCTGCCGTTTGTATTACCGGTGCAGCTTCGCCCTCTGCCAGCAACGAGCCATAGTTACTAATTTTCACAAGTGCCTCTGGCGAAAGAAGTTGCTGTCCGACCTGACCTTGGCTGGTATCTGATTTCGGAAGGTTATTTTCAGGCAAGATGGTTTCTTGCGTAACATCTGATTGAACAAGAACTTGCGAAGTATTCTGTCCTTTGCCGGCAAGCTCGGCTGCCTGGAGCAATTGAGCCAGTGCAGGATGATTCGCAGCTCGCGGCTCGTCGCTTGTCGCTGGCGGCTTGTCGCTGGTGATTAGTAACTGGCAACTTGCCTGTGGTATCTGCGGTGGGATTTCTTTTACAACAATATCCGTAAGCTCCTGCGATGGAACAAGTTGCGCTTCATTTTGAGTGTTAATCAATGCCCTATAAGACGTTCTGATTTTTATGGGCTTGGATGTATTGGATAGAGGTATCTGTTCGAGCTGGTTGAGCGTAAGGCGTTTGTTATCCTGGGGTTGCGCAGGATTTGAGGGCAATGTGCCCACATTGCCTTTAGCCGCAAACAAATTGTTGATGGCCAATAAATTGGTAATAATAGAAAATCCTTACAAAATCTATTCATAAAGACAAGCAACTGCCGTGCCAGTATTTACAGGCAGGGATATGAAATTATAAGTAACTGTCAATAATAGAGTTATGAATAATAAAATGTGGGTATTTTTAAGGTATTTTCTATACAAATCCAGCAGTGGAAAATTATTCCTAATATGAGGAAGTAATTGCCGATTTTTTTTCGTATTGCGTTGTGCGTATTGGGTATCGCGTAAGCCAAAGAAATTAAAAAGTTAAAATTAAAAATTCAAAATTGCGGAGTGAAGAGTGTTTTATGAAAATAGCTTGTGGTGTGTATGTAAATCCTTATTTGGTAAGATGGGCAAGATTTTGGCGTGAAATTGCGTTTAGTCCTTTGCTGTAAAGGGGTTAGGACGTTTTTAGCGTTTTTAAAAAAGTAGCAAAAATTGACTCGAATTGAGCATTTTTTAACAAAAATCGTTCACTTTTTAACGCTTTTTTACACTTTTTTACAGAAAAAGACGGCTTTTTGACACGATTTTCACCGCCGAGGGCACTGAGCCTGCAGAGATAGAAAAAGAGAAAAATTTGGGGGTGTTGTTTTTTTGAAACATCGGGACGAAGAAATTTTTAGACACAGATAAGCTATGAAACCGGAGCCTCCAAGCTCGGTTATAATACGGGATCATGAAATGTCCCAAAAATTTACGTGCTGGCGCTTGTGGCGTCGCACAATAACCTTTTTGCAATGGAGGCTCTAATGGATAAGT
>JAPLMV010000232.1 GCA_026386835.1 Planctomycetota bacterium
TTCGGCAATTGTTGAATCCTTCTGACCAATGGCGACATACACACAAATTACATTTTTGCCCTTCTGATTTATTATTGTGTCCAGGGCAATGGCTGTTTTTCCGGTTTTGCGGTCGCCGATGATAAGCTCACGCTGGCCGCGGCCGATAGGAATCATTGAATCGATGCTCTTCAATCCGGTCTGCAGCGGCTGTTTTACCGGCTGACGCTGAGCAATCCCGGGAGCATCCGATTCGATTAAACGAGAGACCGTGGTTTTAACAGGAGGTCCGCCGTCTATAGGTTCGCTCAGAGGGTTGATTACCCTGCCCAGCAGCTCGTCGCCTACAGAAATCGACATCAGTTTGCCGGTGGCGCGTACGTCCGAACCTTCTCTTACTTTTATATATTCACCGTAAATGACCGCCCCGACCGAATCTTCCTCGAGGTTGAAAACTTCTCCAAATACATCGTTTTCAAACTGCAGCACCTCGCTGACCATTACATTTTCCAGTCCATAGATACGGGCAATACCATCTCCGATTTCGATGACCCGCCCCACCTTGGAAACATCAAGCTTGTTTTTGTACTGGCTTATCTCCTGTTTGAGAATGCCGCTTATTTCGGTTACATCAAACTTCATGTGTTTTTATCCGCCCTTTTCTTTGATTTTTTATTGTTTTAACAGCCGTCAGAAGTCTGTTTCTGACCGTATTGTCAATAACCATGTCGTCATACCGAATGCTGGCGCCGCCGATAACAGCCGGCTCGACAGCCATTGCCAGTCTGACCTTGCGATTTATCGCAATTGCAATATCGTCAGACATTGCTTTAACTTCATCATCAGTCATCGCATGAGAAACCGTAACTTTAACCGAGCAGTATCCGTTACTATGGTCCCACAGTTCATTATACTTTTCGATAATATGCGGAAGGACCATAAGACGGTCATGCCTGATGACAACCATCAGAAAATCCATCGTCAAATCGGCTATCCTTGCGGATAGTATCTTTCGCAGCAATTGTTCCTTGTACTCCTGTGAGAAATACGGCGAACCGAGCAATGTCCAGAAATCCTTCTCGCCGGCAATGACCTCTGCCAGAGCATCGAGATTATATTTGACGGTATCGGCCATCTCGGATTCCCTGCCAAGGTCAAACAGCGTGTTTGCGTAGATTTCCGCCAACCGAACTATTACATTGCCTGTTTTCATTTACGTACATCCAACTGCTATTGCCTTATTTTAGCTATAGCGTCACGAACAAGCCGCTGGTTGTCTTCCGGCGTAATTGTGCGACCGAGCACCTCGCCGCCAAGCGTCAGCATAATATCACCTGCCTGTTCCCACAACTGCTCCGATGCGGCAACACGAGCATGCTCGATATCCTCCTGTGCCCTTCGTTTAACCTCAAGGATTTCCTGCCGTGTCTTTTCCACAATTTCCTGCTCCTGCTGCTGCGCACGTTCTATCGCCTGTTGTACCATTGCCAGCCCCTGCTGCTTAGAGTCATCGAGCAGTTTCTCTGCCTTTTTGCGGGCATCTTCAGCAGATTCTATCTGGTGCTGGATGTGCTGCTCTCTTGTCTTTAGACCGTTGAGCAGCGGTTTCCATGCAAACTTGGTCAAAACCGCCAGCAGCAGCAAAAAGGCCAGAACCGTCCACAGTGAATCGGCAAATGTACCGTTGAAAATATTTTGCTCACCGCTGCCAGCCTGTTCACCTTCAGAGGCAAACACAGCGGTACACAAAAAAACAGTAATTAAAATAATCGCTAATTTTTTCATAGGCATTTCAAACCCGTGCTTTTGTTATCGCATCCAGTTGACAGCCAAAAATCCTATTATCAGTGCGAAAAACGTAACACCTTCTATCATGGCCGCGGCGACAATCATCGTTATAAATATACGGCCCCCAGCTTCGGGCTGACGGGCAGTGGCCTCCACCGCCTTGCCGCCGATAAAACCAATTCCAATTCCTGCTCCGATGATTGCCAGGCCGCACCCGATAATACCGCCGAAAATCGCAAGACCCGAATCGCCAGCAGATAATACAGCCAACATACTACTTTCAAAACCAGCCATTGTTTTTAAACCTCCAAAAATTATGTTTTTAATGTTCCGGTGTAATTGATGAGCCTATATAAACAGCAGATAACAGTGTAAAAATATACGCCTGCAGAAAAGCAAAAAATAACTCCAAAAATGAAATTGACACATCACCAAGTATCGATGCCGCTGCGACACCGTAATTTTTGAATATCAGTATCAAACCAAGAATCACCGCAATCAGAATGTGTCCTGCTATCATATTTGCAAAAAGTCGAACTGCCAGCGTAACCGGCTTGACAAGAGCGCTCAATACTTCAAGAAAATATATAAGCGGCATTATCCACCACGGCACCGGCGGTGCAAGACTGGCAAGGTACTTCAATAGTCCATGTTGCCTGATGCCGGATAGGTGCGTCAAAAAGAATGTTATAGCCGCCATCGCTCCGGTAATCCAGATATTCGCCGTGGCAGGGCCTCCGAAATGATTCTTTTTGCCTGTTATAAGGAAAATCATTTTTTCCGTCGGAATCATCGCCAGCAGATTTAGAGTCAGGATAAAGAAAAATATCGTCCATATAAATCCGATATATCGGTCCGTATTTTCCCCGAGAATAGGGCGGGCGACTTCCTCCCGCAGATATACGCATACCGATTCAATCAAATTCCGCAGCCCTTTCGGAACCATTCCTTTTGACCTCGCAGCCAAAGTTCTAATGACCAAAAGTACCACCACCGCAACGGCAACCATAAACATATGATTACTCACGATTATCTGCCGCCCGCTGACGGAAAAAGTAAACAGCGGTACTGATATCACCGGCTCAAGCGGATTGAACTCCGCTAAAATACCACTATGTTGGCTAATCAGATTCAAATTCTTTATCCTTTAATTCCGTCGTATTGACTCAGTGTCTTAATAATGAAACAAACCTCTGCAACTAATATCACAAGGTAAAACAATCCAAGCCACGCAGCAAACCACAGCACTTGAACTCTAACAGAAGTGATTATGATAGCAGCGCCGCCGACTGTAATCAATAGTCTTATTACAGTTACAGCTAAAGCTAAAACAGAGACGACCGATGGGGACGTTTTAACCGAAGTTGCATAAATGACAGGAGCAAGACCGCAGCCGCCGCCGATTACACTAATAATGACTGCCCAAAGACAGCTTTTGGCGACATCGGCGCCGAGAAAAAAACTGACTCCCGATGCCAGCGCAAAAACCGCAGCAATAACTAAGAGCCACAACCCTTTTGATTTTCCTGAATCCAAAAAGCAGTTATCCTAAAAACGTCCTATTTTCTCCAAATGTTCCAGGTTTCCTTAAAAAGAATGTAGAACATACCTAAAAACCCAACAAAGAATCCTGCCAACAGAAACCACGGGCCAGCCGTATGAAAATACTGGTCGAGTTTATAGCCAAAATAGCAAAAAACTGCCAACACACCGCAGAATTCGATGCCAAAACCAATCAATTTTGCGTAATTTTGATTATTATTATTCTGCGGCTCGTTTTTCGGCTCCATAAACGCCTCTTGATATAAGTCGTCCGTATGAGCTAAATTTCTTTAGTCCTGTAGTTTTGCTCTACAGTCTCTACAGTAAAAATAGTTTTCCCGACGAAGTCGGGATTCCACAGTTTTGAGTTTTTAGTTTTAAGTTTTCAGTTTCTTAATAATCGCGTCAGCCATTTGTTGTGTGCCGACCGCAGTCGGGTCGTTGCGGTCTTCCTTCATATCGTAAGTAACGTCCCTGCCTTGAGCTATAACCGAGGCAACGGCGTTTTCAAGCTTGTCGGCTTCTGTGGTTTTACCAAGATGCCTCA
>JAPLMV010000131.1 GCA_026386835.1 Planctomycetota bacterium
CACTATCGGTCGTTGAGTAGTACTTAGCCTTGGAGAGTGGTCTCCCCAGCTTCACACAGAGTTCCACGAGCTCCGTGCTACTCTGGTACACTGACAGTAACGGAGGGCTCTCGTATTCGCATACCGGACTATCACCGTCTATGGTCGGACTTTCCAGACCGTTCCGCTAACGATGCCTTTGTAACTCCTTGTCAGTGCCCGCAACCCCAAAGAGCAAGCTCTCTGGTTTGGGCTGATCCGCTTTCGCTCGCCGCTACTAACGGAGTCTCGGTTGATTTCTTTTCCTACAGGTACTGAGATGTTTCAGTTCCCTGCGTTCGCTTCTCACGGCCTATACATTCAGCCGTGGATGCCAAGAACTGGTTGCCCAGTCTCGGCGGGTTTCCCCATTCGGAAATCCCGGGATTAACGGTTGCTCGACACCTGCCCCGGGCTTATCGCAGCCAGCCACGTCCTTCTTCGCCTCTCAACGCCTAGACATCCCCCATACACCCTTAGTAACTTGACCATATCAATCTCTGATTGCCTAATTGGTTAGGTTTGTCAACTATTCCTAAGTTTGCGCTCATATCATGTAAGAAGTTTTTTTACGGAAAAACAAAAAAACTTCTCCACGCATCTGTATATTCACTTGTCAAAGAACAAAAGAAGTTCATAGCTCCAAGTTCATTGTTCATAGCAAAAATGCTGCGAACTACGAACTCATAACTATCAACTCCAATGGAGACGACCGGGATCGGACCGGCAACCTCCGGCTTGCAAAGCCGGCGCTCTCCCAATTGAGCTACGTCCCCGAGCCTTTACGCACATCAATTATCCTAACTAATGGGCCCGGGTAGAGTCGAACTACCGACCTCACGCTTATCAGGCGTGTGCTCTAACCAACTGAGCTACGAGCCCAATTATATTACCGATATCCAACTTTCGATTTTAGCCAGAATAACCTAAACCGTCCATCGAAAATCTATTTGAGCCCGGTAGTCTAACTATATACTTAAAAAAGAGCAATAAAAAAACCGCTGAAAACTGCAAGCGGTTTTTTAAGACCAGATATTCACCGACAGTTCACAGTAGAAACTCTTGAGCTATTAAGATTTTCCTCAAAACCCTAATCCTTTCATCATAGGCCGTTAGTTTACTTCAGCCATACTCAAAAGAGTGATTGTATTACTAACTCGGAAAGCCGTCAACACTTTTTTTAAAAAATATTTAATTTTTTTTATATTTATTTTATCGAACAGCCTGGGCAGCCAGAATTGATTAAAAGGGGGTTTTGTGTAATTCGCTTGACTGAGGGGCAGATAACAAATAAAATATAAAAAATTAAAATTGCGGAGATTTTTATATTTTATTTTTTGTATTTGATTTTTAATTATGGGAACCAGTAAGAAGGGGCAATTTTGTGCGGCAGTATCGGCCAACAGACAGATAGGCAGGAGATGCTACAGGTTAAGTCTTGCGTTTGAAGGCACGGGGGCAAAGGCGTTCGGGGAGCTTTTGCCAGGACAATTTGCAGAGGTGGATTTGAGTGAGGTCGCTCTGCCGGTAATGGAAAAGATACCACAGGATTTGCGGGATGCGTCGAAGCGTGAGATAATACTCCGCAGGCCTTTTAGCTTTTGTGATGTTACGGTTCAAAGAAATAAAACCATAGCAGAGATTCTATATTGTGTGGTCGGGCCGGCAAGTTTGCGAATGACGACACTTTCGGCGGGCGATTCGGTAAGTGTAATAGGGCCTTTAGGCAATGGGTTCAGTATGCCTAAGGGAAAGAAAACAGCATTGCTTTTGGCAGGCGGAATGGGAGCTCCCCCCCTGCTTCATCTGGCCAAGGTTATCAGGCGAGATTATCCTAAGATAGAATGTGTTGCGTTTGCAGGGGCAAAGACAAAAGAGGAACTGCCGTTCAAGTTGCGGTTAGATAAGGCGTCAATAAAGTCAGGACTGGTATTAGATGAATTTGCGAAATATAAAATAAAATCGTTTGTCTCGACGGATGACGGTTCGGCAGGATATACAGGGTTTGTTACGGATTGCCTGGTACAATGGCTTGACGAGTGCGGGCTGAAAGAAAAGGATTTAATCATATACGGCTGCGGGCCTGAAGCGATGCTGGCCAGGGCCGCAGAAATTGCGGACGAAAGGAAAATCGACTGTCAGGTGAGTATGGAGCAAATGATGGCCTGCGGGATAGGGCTTTGTCAAAGCTGTGCGGTAGAGTGTAAAACGGACGGCTCAGGTGAAACGATTTACAAGATGTGCTGCAAGGATGGGCCGGTCTTTGACAGCAGAGAGCTGGTTTTTAAGAAATAACATGATGGGAAAAAGTGTTGATATCTCGGTAGATTTTGCAGGCGTTAAACTTGCTAATCCGGTGTTTACTGCATCGGGGACGTGCGGATATGCCGATGAGTTGGCTGATTTTATGACTGTCAACAAGCTGGGCGGATTTATTACAAAGAGCATCACGGCAGCGCCGCGAAAAGGCAATGCTGTGCCGAGGATTGTGGAAACAGACAGCGGGATGCTCAATGCTATAGGCCTTGCGAACATCGGGCTGGATAAATTTATCAAAGAGAAGCTGCCTATCCTGAGAAAGATGTCGCCTGCGATTTTTGTTAATGTTGCCGGTCAGACAATCGAGGAATATACGGCTGTTATGGAACGGCTGGCAGCGGAGGATGCGATAGCGGGGTTTGAATTGAATATAAGCTGCCCGAATGTCAAAAAAGGTGGGATAAGTTTTGGAACGGACGCAGGAGCGGTTGCGGAGATTACATCTGCGGTAAAAAAAGCGGCGGGCGAAAAGGTGCTAATGGTAAAACTGTCGCCGTGTGTTACGGATATCAGTGTAATGGCCCGGGCTGCGGTCGATGCGGGGGCAGATGCGATTAGTTTGATAAACACGTTTACGGCGATGGTTATTGATATTGAGAGGCGTAAGCCGGTGTTGGCAAATCGGACGGGAGGATTGTCTGGGCCTGCGATAAAGCCGATAGCGGTTTATATGGTTAATAAGGTTTATAATGAGGTTACAAAAAGCTGCGGCGTGCCGATTTTAGGGTTAGGCGGGATAAGAACGGCATCGGATGCAATCGAGTTTATAATAGCTGGCGCATCGGCGGTGGCGGTCGGGACGTGGAATTTTGTCGAGCCGCAGGGGACGATAAACATTATAGAGGGAATAAAACAGTATTGCTTGCGAAACAATATAGCGGATATCAAAGAATTGACAGGTTCGTTGTTATAAATATGGAAACTCTTAAATTATTGCGGGATTATTTTGCGACGGCGGTTTTTACCGGCAAGTGCCTTGTTTT
>JAPLMV010000063.1 GCA_026386835.1 Planctomycetota bacterium
CCAGCACCTTTACTCTCTCCATATCCCTCTTATCCAACCCCGCCGTCGCAGCTTCCTTGGTGAAAACGGACAGCACCACAGCTTCCCCGGAAATGTCGCCGAGCCTGCCAAATTGCTCTGCCGCCGTAAGCCGAACCTCCAGCACCTCGTCATCTAACTTGGTTATCAGTATATCTTTGGCTGTCGGCGTCCCCAGCGCACCCATCGCATTGAGACCCATCATCCTGTCGTCGGCATAAGTGCTTATAATCATTGTCCACAGCTTTTTTATTATCTTCTCATCGCCTAATCGGGCTATTGCCTCCGCCGCCTGAAATCTGGTCTTGTCATCAGAGTTACTATCGGCCATTACCCAGTACAACAGCTTAAGCTCCTCTTTATCTCCGCTTTTACCCAGCAGCACCGCTGCGTTGGCTCTTATTGTCGCATCTTTGCTGGTTATTGCCTTGCGAATCGGTTCAAGTTTCTCCGACGCCCCCAGCTTATACATCGCATAAGCCGCCGCAATTCTCGTATTCTCATCGCGAGCCTGCTGCAACTGCTCGACAGTACTTTTGGCTGGAGCATACTGCATATCACCGACAGCCGCAGCCGCCGCAAATCGCACAGGCACAAAATCGTCCTTCAATAACTGCTGAACTCTCGGCATCAACTTTTTTTGCTTAATCTCTGCAACGACTTCAATCGCCCTTACCTTGATTTGCGGGTCTTCGTCCGATAATCCATCCTCAATTATCCTGCTGGCCTGCGGTAAAAGCTCATCGGGACTGGCACCTGTTAGCGCCGGCACTCCTTTTCCTCCTGCGAAAGCTGGGGCAAAAATAAAAAACACACACGCCGCAAATACACAACTAACAAAAATAACTTGTGATGTTTTCATTATTCAGTCTTAACTCCGCAATTTTGATTTTTTATTTTTAATTTTTAATTTTCTTATGCGTTCCCAAAATAATTTTACCAGCAGCAATATAAAGCAAACCGCACAGGATAAATCAAGCCATTGTCCGCATCTGCTAAAAAGGGTAATCCTTTTATCTATCGGCACTTTGTCAGCAAACCATCCAGCCATACCTGTCCGTTCCATAGCATTAATCGGCAGATTACCGGCTGAAAAACCACTTCTTATACGCCCTGCCGTGTCTATCAGGCAGCTTATACCAGTATTTACGCTTCGAAGTATCCCAAGCCGGTTTTCCACCGCCCGAAATGCGCATATAGCCGTATGCTGCGATAATTCCGTACTCGCTGATACCTTCCCCCCACTAAGGGGCAGGCCATCCTCGAAGCTCACGAACCAGCCATCATTGCTGATATTCACAAGCCAGTCCACTTTCTTGCCGCCCCTGCCCCTTAGGGGCCTGTCGTCTATCGCAAATTTTCTCGCAATAGATGGGATTGTTCCCTCGTAACAAATCATAGCTCCAAACCTGTATGTTTTGTTACTCCTGCCCTTCATCTCAAAAACCGTATACTCCGTGCCGTAATTCAGCGTATAGTCATAATCATAAGGCGTAAACTTCATCAGCAGCTTGTGCAGCAGCGGAAAACTTTCCTTAAAAGGTACAACCTCTCCATAAGGAACGAGATGGATTTTATTATAATGCTCCTTTGCCTGGTTTCCGTCCGGCTGATACAAAAATGCAGAGTTATATTTATCCGCAAAGACTATGTCGAGATTATCTTTTATTTCAGGGCTGCCCCCTGTCGCCCCTGCAAGAACATAAGCACCAGTCGCCTTGGCGTGTTCCCTTAGCCGGCCATCCAGTATCTTATGGATACTCGACGTGTCTAAAACACGAAGTATCCTTTCATCCAGCACCGCCTGAACCATTGTTTCAGGCCACACTATCAATTCCGCACCCGCCTTTGCGCTCGCCTCGCTGCTCTTAATCATATCGTCGAATATCTCTTCCGTTGCTGCGTGCGACACTTTCACCGACTGCGGCACATTCGATTGAACCGCAGATATTAATGGTCCATCCTCGGCAAATTGCTCTGTTTGCTCGATTCTCCATCGGCCGTAAAAAATTGCTGCAATTACACACACACTCACCAAAATGGTTTTTACCAAATAACCAATTTTGAAAATCTTTTTTTCGCGGGCTGCAATTATCAATTCCGCTATCAAGCCGTTGACCATCGCCACCAGAAACGAAACCCCCGCCGCTCCGAATATGTCCGCTATCTGAATAAGTGCGGTATTCTCGTATTGGCTGTGCGAAAGATGCCGCCAATAAAACCCCCCTAAAAATAAACCTTGCAGCCGTTCCGCCCCGACAACTAATATCGGAACCGCCAAAAACAACGCAATATTTTTCCTCCTGCAGAATCGAACGCAAATCACTAACATCGGCCACAATAAAGCAGTATAAAAACAAAATGTCAGCCACCCACCCCACGTTACAGGCCCTATCCAGTATAGATTCCCAAGCCAGTAACAAAGCGATATAACATAACTGACAGGGACTAACCATTTAACATTCGCCCCCGGCGAGCAGACAATAATAAGTGGCACCATCGCCACCCACGCAAGCTGCCATATCCCATACGGCGGCTGGATTACCGTCAGCATCACCGCACTTGTCGTCAGCGACAAACAAATCCATAAAAATCTTTTTATATTGTTAATATCCAATAATCCAAATCCCCTCAAACAGACCCTTTGAAATCAAACAGAAGATTTTTGCGTTCCTGCGGTTTGATGGAGTTAATATCCAACCCTTGTGATTTTTGACTTTTCAATTTTGCCAATCTTTCGTTTGCGTTCCTGACATATTCTTCCGAGATTTCTATCCCGGCATAATTTCTGCCCAGCCCAATCGCCGCCGCCGCAGTCGTCCCCGACCCGCTGAACGGGTCAAGTACGCAGTCGCCCTCGTTGGAGCTTGCTGCAATGATTCTTTTCAAAAGATTCTCCGGCATCTGGCAGCCGTGCCAGCCGGCACGCTCTTTGAACGTCCCGCATACCCTTGGAAATTCAATCCACACATCGTCAGGCAGCTTTCCCGCAGGATTGGCCCGCCTGTCGTTATAAACCAACTGCCTCGCCGATGAAACACGAACCGCGTTATCGTTAAATGTGTAATTCTTCTTGTCGTTCACAAAATAAAATATGTGCGTATGGGAACGCGCAAATTTTTTCTTCGTCTGTTGGCCGAATGTGTAATGCCATATTATCCAGTTTCGCATAACAAGCCCCAGCTCATCTGCGATAACCTTAACATTTGCGGCGTAGTCGTCACCTATCGCTATGTAAAACGAACCGCTCGGCTTCAAAACTTTTTTGCACGCAGCCATCCAGTCCCGTGTCCATCCGATATAGTTATTTTTCTCGACCTTGTCGTGGTATTTGTCGTATTTGTACCCGATATTAAATGGCGGGTCAGCAAAGATAAGCTCTGCAAACGGATCCTTAACTTCGCTCAAAACCTCTATACAATCACCGCATATTATCTTGTTGAGAAATCTCTGCATACGAACATGTTAAGAAGATAACCCTGAAAAAGCAAAAAAAATCAAATCGAAAATTTCATGACAGATTTTGCCGCATTTTTGAGCTAAAATCGCCGTTCATTCGAAAAAAAAACGAATTTTGATAAAATTCCAAATTTTCCAAGACTAATCCTTGACAACATTCCCTGGGATGATGTACAATACAAGAGTGTTGGGTGAGTTTGCTTTCTGAACTTACCGAAAAAAGAAGAAGAAAAGAGTGAGAGTGATGAGAAGAAGGAAAGAAAACGTTGGTTTTGTAATTATACTCAGAATGAGTATCTCCTTTCCGTTCTGCTCTACATCATCCCTCACTACTTGTTGAAAACAGTATAAGTTAAATTCCAAAAAGGAGAGAAGATGAAACAATTAAAGTTATTGATTTTTGTAGTGTTGTTGCTAACCAGCGTTTCGACGTCGCAGGCAACGCTTACCCAGAGTTTCAAGATATTTACCACTGATGGCACTTATTACAATGACTCGCGAGTGAATTTGTATGTAGATATATTTGATTCTGGGGGCCAGGCGGTCTTTGAATTTCACAATGAAAGCTTGATAGCTACATCCATTGAAGGTGTCTACTTCGAAGACGGCTCGTTGCTGGAACTGGACCACATTGTCAACTTTGTCATTGATTTGGGCGATAAAATTGGAACCAAATTCAGCCAAGGGGCTTCGCCGCCCAATTTGTCTGCAGGAAACACTCTTCTCCCGTCTTTTAAAACTACAGAAGGTTTTCTGGCAGATTCAGATCCGCCAACTTCAAAGTGGGGCATAAATCCGGGAGAAAAATTGCAGCTTGTCTTCAACCTCAAATCCAACAAATCTTTGGATAATGTTGCGGAGGAGCTGGCAGACGGCAGTTTGCGCATCGGGATGCATGTTATTGCTTTCCCGGACGGCTCAAGCAACTCCGCAATCAACATTCCCGAGCCGGCAACAATTTGTCTGCTTGGTTTAGGTGTATTGGGTCTGCTGAAAAAACGCAGGGCGTAAACACAAAGACAAAACTTTAACGCAATTACAAAAAAAAGGGCTGTGTTTTTGAACACAGCCCTTTTTCTATTCAGGCTTTGATATCAAAAATTTTATGCCGGATTTTGCCGCATTTTTGGGCTAAATTCAAGGCTTTGAAGCATAAGTTTGAAAAAATCTTAAAAATTTTCAATAAAACCCAGATTTTCTGCATTTATTACTTGACATTACGGGAAGGGGGGATAGAATATATGGACGTTGAGTGAGTTCGTTGTCCGGGCTTACAAGTAA
>JAPLMV010000050.1 GCA_026386835.1 Planctomycetota bacterium
AAATAATTTTACGCTTATAGCCGCCAAAATAATAAACGCCGCAGCAACCGCCGAAACCCTGTAAACCGCCCATTTGAATGTATTGGCCTTTTTCTTCGACAATGCCTTTGCTATCTTTCCTTTGATATCCGCTAAAAGTACATCATCAGGAACAGATGCAGGATGTCCCCGCAGGATTTGCTCACCTTTGCTTATATCCTCTGCTGCATCTTTGGCTTCTTTTCCATCAAGAAACCTACCGAAAAGCTCTTCTAAATTTTCATCATATCGGCCGTTCATATTTTTACTCCATCAGTTCCCGCAGCTTCTTTAAACCCCGATGCAACTTCGACAATGTTGTCCCTATCGGCTCATCCCGCATCCGTGCTATCTCCTTGAAACTCGCCTGAGAATAAAATCGCAGCATTATCAGTTCCCTCGTATCCATATCTAACCTGCCAAGCTGTATCTGCATGTTATCGATTTGCTCATCATCAGAGCTTTTTATTCCCTCTGTTTCATGCCCAAGCTCATCTGTCTGGCCTGCTATTAGTTTCTTCTGCTTGTGCTTATCTCTCAAGTGGTCGTAAAAAATATTTGACGCAATCTTAAACAGCCAGCTTTCAAAACAACCATCCTTGAATGAGCCGATTTTTTCGACCAGCTTTACAAACAGTTCACTTAGCAAATCGTCGCTTGCGTCTCTGCTGCCCGTCAATCGGTAAAAATACCCATAGCAACGGCTCGAATACATCTCGAGCAGTTGTGAAAAACACTCAGGCCTGCCTTTCTTGCAGCCAGCTATTATTTGGCCAAAATCGCCGCTTTTCACCATAACTAATCGCTTTTCACATAGGTAAGGACGATAATCTTAATTCTTTTATTGCATAAATCGAAAAAACTATTACACTACACCACTATGTCTATTATAGTTGAGATTGAAAAGAAGTTTTTTTCAAAAAATAACATGACCGCAAAGGTTAAACGCTCGATTGTCAGCCTTCTGCCCATTGCCAAAAACCGAAAAGGCCAATGTATACGCTGCGGAGCCTGCTGCAAACTGCCCAACGTCTGTCAGTTCCTCGCAATCAACGGAAATGGCGAGGGTTACTGCAAATTCTACCGCCTAAGGCCGCCGACCTGCCGCAAATACCCACGCACAAAATCTGAGTTCCTAACCGCTGACACCTGCGGCTATAGTTTTGAATCCGCCGGTGGCGAATCTACGCCTTCGACTCCGATTTGAGTTTGATAAATTACGTAAGCTCTCATTTGGCAAGATGGGCAAGATTTTGGCGTAAAATTGCGTTTAATCATTTGCTATAAAAGGGTTAGGGTGATTTCAAAAAGTGACATGAATTGAGTATTTTCTGACACTTTTTTACAAAAAACGCGCACTTTTTAACACTTTTTTACAAAAAAAGATGCTTTTTTGACATGCTTATTAAAAAAAGCCCACCTGAGTTAAACATGTTAAAATGGACAAAATGGCAAAACCAGGCACAAAGCAAAACACAAAGGTTTTAGTGATATCGAAAATAAAATATAAAAAATACAAAGCAAAGATAAAAGAAAAAAAATAACAGATGGGTATCAATATTAATTAAGAGATGTAAATAATAAGACCTGATATATCCAGTAATAATAGGTAACTGCCCCCCTGCCCCACCTTTTCAGCAATCCCCCTGTTTCCCATAGTTAAAAAGTCATTTCACTCCCAGCCTTCCGCAGATAGAGCCTCATGCAGTAGTGCAGGATGGTGACGACAGTGGTACTCTATCCGGCTTGATTCTACATGTCCCTTGCTGTAAGACCAGCCGCCGGCCATGCGATTACGCTCATGTAGTTCGTGCAGCAGAATATAGCCACGCTCTTCTTGCTCTATATCATTATCAATCCATACTTCCTTTTCGGGCACGAACTCATAGACATAATCGTGCCCACCAGCAGTAAAATCAATATCAAAAACGCTGCGAACAAGCCTTCCGTTTACAATCCATACGCTTATACCATTCTCAAGCTTTTTCCATAGATGCTCATGCACCTGCTGAGGATTGGGCAATTGTTTTCCGCTCCTGGTAAGTTTCCGAACATCACCAGCTCGGATGCGCTCTCTACGCTCAACCCGGTCAGCCTCTTCAATTGCTTTGTTGTAGGGCATCCCTTTAGCCATGAGGCGATGTTCTGTCAGCAAATGGTCAATAAAAAAACGAGTTTCATTTTGCTTAGCTTCATGGTCAATCCAAAGCTCATTTTGAGGAATAAAAGAAAACCTGTAATGCTGACCAAAGTTGGTGAATTCCTCATCAATATGACCGCGAATGTATGCCCCATCGACATCCCAGACTGTAAGATGGCCCATTTGCTCAATCCTGCTTAAATATGGAGGTTTCAACGGCACTGGTACAACTCTCCTTTCTCACAAGGACTGTATATCTTCAACTGGAATTAAAACTTCATTGCGTCTTAAGAAGAAAATTTGAAAAGGAGGGTCGTAACGTGCAAAAATGTCTTCGCCTGTAATTTTCAAACTTCTTTCATTTATAAATTGTTCCAGGTGGGACTTTTTTTCCTCATATCTTTTTTTGCTCCAGGTTCCCGAATATCTTACAGCCGCTATTTTACGGGCTGTAATCACCCTTAAAATGACATTTGGATCCAAAGGTTCCGGCAGAGTCTGCATAGAATATTTAGATGGCATAAGAAAACTGACCACCCATTTATCATCGGATTTCTGCTGATTCACCGGTGCAGTCATAGGAATCTTTTCTGAAACAATCTTTTGATTGACCGGAGCTGTCATTGCAATCGATTCCTTTTTACGGTTTTGCCCTGAAATATAATTAAAAAGCCTTCTAAAGGCTATATTACCTGCACCATCGAAGTCCGATTCAACTATCGTTTCAGCAACTATGCAGGGCTGATATTGCCTAATCTCAAAGTTTCCCTGTTTTTCAATAACATAATATCCGGCTTGCTCAATTCCCATTTTTTTCTCCGAATTAGATGATGTACATGAGCTTAAAGAAACCACAGAGATAAACGTAAAAAGATGTAAACATAGTTTAACGATATTCATAAAAAACAGTTTATCAATAGAATACCAAAGTTTCAAGTTGTGTTTTAAGTTATTCAACAATGAACTCAAGTGCGTTTGTATTGAATGAGCATTATTACATAGCCGGCTTTAATCTCACCGTTTTTAGCGGTTTCTGGTACGGATATATAAAATGTATAAAATATTTGCATTTTCTGAGAATTTTTTAAGTCCTTAATATTGCAGACCTTATGGATTTGCCATTTTTGCGGTTTTACACGCTAAAGCATTTTAAGTTTATGTGTTCATGTTTCCGAAAAAGCCGGAGCAGAAAAATCACTGATAAATGCTATCGCCAAAGCACTTGAGGCGGTTAATTCTATCGATGCCAAAGGATGGTTTGAATCGCAAGATATAAGAATACAATAAATTAAAAAACTTTAGATTCTTGTGCGCATCTGCTCGGCTTTAGTGGCTTCTTTGAGGATTTTTCTTTCCCTCAATGAAAGACCGTGGATGCCGCGGTCATGGACCTTCTGCAGGATTCGGTCGAGTTCTAACTGGAGGTTGCGATGCGTGTTCATTCTTCTTTCCCACATAGCGGAACGAATTTTAAATAGCAGCCTGGCCCGCCAGGATTCGGAAAAGATATAAACTGCGGCAGCGGCCATGCCGGCAAGATGAGCAGCCTCACCGCCTGCATTTTGTCCTTTCGAGAGAATAGTGACAACAGAGTAGAGAATGAGAAAAATGGCGCCAATTCTTATTGGGACAGGAAAGAAAAAGAGGAAAATTATAAACTTTGGGAAAAGAATCGCACAGGCAATAAGGATACCCAATACAGCGCCGGAAGCGCCCATCATCGGGGCGACAGAAAGGAATTTGACGGCAGCGAGGAGTGGGTAAAATAGTCCTCCAACGATTCCACAGAAGAGATAAAGAATCAGGAATCGTTTGCTGGTCATATAACGTTCGAGCGGCGGGCCAAAAAACAAAAGGCCGAGCATGTTGCCGAAAATATGGAGGAAACTACCATGCAGGAATTGATAGGTGACATAACGCCACAACTGAAGGGAGACCGGCAGAGAGACCGGAAAGACGGAAAACCATGACATAAGCCAGTTATCGCCGCCAACACTCTGTGCGATAAAGACAGCGGTATTGATAATCATCAGCCATTTGACAACGGGTGTAAGCTGCGGGAGGTTCATCTGCATCCGGGATGGTGTGCGGAATTGAGACTGAAAATCTTCCTGCGTATAATCTCTGTCGTAAAGGCCCATAAATCGTCGCTCGTCGCTCCACCGTAAGGTGTCCTGTGGAGTGATTCGTATCTCGTAAACAAATATTACTATACTCTCGGTTTTGGTAAATGTTCGACGTAAGGTTTCATTTTGGCAAAAACAGCCATTAAAATGATGCCGAAGATGACCATATAAATACTGATGCTTTGCGAGACGGTTCCTCCCTTGTAAAGAATCCACCCGGCGGTTTCAAAGGGATTATCGTTTCGCAGAAATTCGAGGAAAAACCGTGCAGTGCCGTAGAGGATAAACATAAGGGCAGCAAAAAGGAGCCGAGAAACGCAAGTGCGGATGAATACAATTGCGACGGATGTACCGGCAGGCAGCGGTATGGGCCTTTTGTTACCTGCTCTTTCTGCTGGGCTGTTAAAGAGTTGAATGGCTTTAAGTCCTGTGGGGGGATGCCGCTTTGGCTGTTATGGTAAATGGAAAAGTCATTGGGCAGTTTCAACTGGGGCGAGAAGCGGTCCCTGCCGACATTGGGGTATATCTGGCTAAGGTAAGGGATTGAGGCATAAGGGAAACGCACTGCCCATGGGACATTAGAAGGTTTTCCGTAACAGCAGCCGTTACAGAAGCAGCCGATTCTGCCAAAGGCCAGTGCCAAAACCAGTGCTATCCCAAGGATGTCGAGGTAGCGGCGGATGGGAAGCTTATGATAATAAAGGTATGCTAAGATAACGGAAACCGCGAGAAACAGACCTCCCAAAACCTCGAGGCCGCCCTGCCAGATGGCAAAGACCGAGAGCAGGTCGCCTTTGAACTTGTAGAAATAGTGAATTACATAGAATATGCGTGCGCCGACAACGCCGGCGATAAGCGAATAAAGGGCGGCATTGGTAATCATCTGCGGGTCGGGTGTGATGTTGCGACTGAGACGCCTTATGAGCGAAATAGCACAGATAAAGCCAATGACCATCATCAGGCCGTAGCTTTTCACGGTCAGGTAAACAAAAGGCAGCTTGAAAAGTTCAGGGTGCATCTTTTTTAGCGTTTAGCGTATAGAATTTTCAGGTTCAATCATATTGGTTATTTGCCGGATTTTTCTGATTTTTTTATTTTGTTATTTGCGTCGAGCAGGACGACTTTTGGCTTAATTTTTCGGGCTTCTTCGGGCGTAACAAAGGCGCAGCTAAAAATAATGATAATATCCTTTGGCTTAACCAACTGGGCGGCGGCGCCGAGTACAATAATCTCACCTGAGCCGGGTTCGGCAGGGATGGCGTAGGTTTCGAGCCGATTGCCGTTGTTAAGGTCAGCAATCATAACGAACTCATAAGGCAAAATGTCGGCTGCCTCCATAAGTTTGGAGTCTATTGCCACACTGCCGGGGTAATGAAGCTTGGTGTCGGTAACCGTCGCACGATGTAACTTGCCTTTTAGTACTTTTATAAACATAAGATAACCACGTTAGTCCTTAATAGTTAATATACAGCCAGTTATTATACATTATCCGGCCAAGACGTCTATCAGAATGTTGTCAATCAGGCGTGTTGAGCCGATTTTGACGGCGACGGCTGCGATGGCTGGGCCTGCGATTTTATCGATGTTTTGCAGAGTCTGGGCGTCAACAATACTGATATATTCAATCGAAGAGACCGGGCTTAGTATCTTACGCATCTGGGTGATAATGGGTTCGGTTTCGAGGATGCCTTGTTTAACCATTTGCTCGCATTTCCGGAGCGACTTGTAAATTGAAGCTGCGTCTTTTTTCTCCTGAGCGGTTAAATACCGGTTTCTGCTGCTTACGGCCAAGCCGTTCTTTTCACGCACCGTCGGACAAACCACAATCTCAAGCGGCATATTCAAGTCGGCTGCCATTTTTTTTATAACGGCGGCCTGCTGGGCGTCCTTTTGGCCGAAAAAGGCAATGTCAGGTGCAATGATGTTAAAGAGCTTGGCACAAACGGTTGCAACACCGCGAAAATGCCCTGGTCGTG
>JAPLMV010000184.1 GCA_026386835.1 Planctomycetota bacterium
TGTATACCGTCAAAGGCACTTTTGGCATCGGCACATACACTGCTTTTAGCCAAACACGCAGCGATGATGGGCGTCGATATTCCGACAGCAAGTGCCAACTGGCCGAAAATGCAGGCACGAAAAGACGCCATAATTGGCGGCTTCCGCAAGGGCGTACAAGGCCTATTGATGGCTAACAAGGTAAAGGCGTTCGTCGGCCGCGGCGTGGTAGCGGCACCTGGTAAAATTAAAGTTGAATCCGAGTCCGGCAGCGTCGAAATCGAAGCCGATAAAATAATCCTCGCTACCGGCTCAGAGTCGGTACAAATCCCCTCGATGCCGTTTGACGGCCAGACTATCATCAGCAGCAGGGAAGCACTGAACCTTACGCAAATACCAAAGTCGATGGTCATCGTTGGCGGCGGAATTATCGGCTGCGAACTTGCCTGTGTGTATGCCGCTATGGGGACAAAGGTAACCATCGTCGAGGTCCTTACTCGGCTGATTCCGATGGAAGATTCGTGGGTCGGCCAGTTGCTTGCTCGCGAATTCAAAAATCTCGGAATCGACTCTTTCGTCAGCCAGAAAGTTATCTCCATCGACAAAACCGTAGGCTCAGCAAAAGTAAATCTCGAAAGCGGCCAGGCAATCGAGGCCGAAAAGGTGCTTATCTCGGTCGGCAGACGTGCCGTCTGCGACAAGGAAACCGTAGAAGCCCTGAAATTAGAAATGGCCGGTGCGAGAATTAAGGTAAATGAAAAACTCGAAACCAATGTCCCCGGCGTCTATGCCATAGGCGATGCCGTCGGCACAACCTTTCTTGCCCACGGCGCATTTGCAGAGGCCGAAGTGGCAGCAGTTAATGCAACCGGCGGTAGTGGAAAAATAGAAGATTATTCGCTTATACCACGGGCGGTCTATACCTTCCCGGAAGTTGCATCGGTCGGCAAGTCGGAAGAAAAGTGCAAGACAGAGGGTATCGACGTTGCCGTCGGCAGGTCATTCTTCAAGGCCAACGGCAGAAGCGCCGCACACAACGAAACCGTCGGCGAAATAAGGGTTATAAGGGAAAAAGCAACGGACAAAATTATTGGCGTAACCATGGTAGGCTCGATAGTAACAGAGCTGGCCTGTGCAGCAAGAGTGCTGATAGGCACGAAGGAGAAAATCACAGAGATAACCTTCCCGCATCCGACGGTCTCGGAAGTGCTAAAGGAAGCTATGGAAGATGCTTTCGGCATAAGTCTGCATAATCCGCCTAAATAGTTTTAAGTTTTGAGTGTTGAGTTAATTAGTATCTGTTGCGGAAACAATATTTTGTCATTCCCCCTTAGGGGGAATCCAGTTTCGTAGGGTGGGGTCTTTACCCCACCATTTTACTATTCATGTTCTGATGCCTTTGTGATAGAAATAAAAATAATGAAATCTGTAGTCGAAAAAATCAGCAATCGGCAATTGGCAATTGAAAATACGCCCTGGATTTTGGATTGCGGCTTGGCTGGGTATCGTAAAATTCTCGAAAAGCAGCATCAATTACACGAGGATAGAATACTTGGAACAATCCCCGATACGATTCTGATTGTTGAGCATTACCCTGTCATAACGCTCGGCGCAAGACAATCCGCAAATAAGCTTCTTGTCGGCAAAGAAGAGCTTGCAAAAAATAATATCGATATTGTTGAGACTCGCAGAGGCGGTGGAACAACCGCACACAATCCGGGCCAAATCGTTTTTTATCCAATCCTGAATTTGCAGCAGTTCGATCTTGGCATCAACGAATACATCAGGGAACTTGAGGCGATAGGTATAGAGTTGCTGGAGCACCTGGACATACAAGCTCAAAGAAAAAAGGGTTTTCCAGGCCTATGGGTCGCAGACAGGAAAATCGCTTCAATCGGTGTTCGCTTCTCGAAACAGGTTACATATCACGGAATGGCAATAAATATTCAGAACGATTTAAATATTTTTGATTTATTCGTTCCATGCGGTCTGGCCGGCGTTGAAATGACATCGGTGTTCAAAGAAACCGGCAGGAAACACCAGATGAGCAAGGTTAAAGAAAAATTATCCCAGTTACTAACAGAACATTTTTCATAATGCCAGATACGAGATACAAAATACGAGATACTCCACAGGACACCTTACGGTGGAGCGACAAGCGACGAGCGACGAAACTGCCGCCCTGGCTTCATCGGCCTTTGCCTGCGGGTGAAACTTTTAATCAGACCGAGAGGATTCTAAGCGAGCTTAAGCTTCAGACCATCTGCAACAGCGCCAACTGCCCAAACCGCGGCCAGTGCTGGCAAAGGGGAACGGCAACGGTGCTGATTTTAGGCAATATCTGCACGCGAAACTGCAAATTCTGTTCGGTAGCAAAAGGTAAACCCCAGCCGCCAGACCCGACCGAACCGCAGCGCCTTGCCGAAATGGCGATGCGGATGAATTTGAAATATCTCGTAATCACCAGCGTTGACCGTGACGATTTGCCTGACGGCGGCGCAGGCCATTTCCGCGACTGCATAAACGCAGTAAGAGAAAAATGCCCCCGTATGAAATTTGAGATATTAACGCCGGACTTCCGCCATTGTCAGAAGCAGGCATTAAAAATTCTTGCAGATGCCCTGCCGTTTGTCTTTGGTCACAATGTTGAAACAGTTCCGCAGTTGTATCCTGTTGCAAGAATGGGCGGCAATTATCAAATGTCCCTTGACCTGCTTAAATTAGCAAAGGAAATTCTCGGCGGTATCCAGACAAAGTCCTCGATTATGCTCGGTCTTGGCGAAACCGATGACCAGGTCGAACAGGTACTCAAAGATTTGCGAAATGTCGGCTGTGACAGAATCACAATCGGTCAGTATCTAAAGCCCTCCAAAACATCACTCGATGTAACCGAGTATATCAGGCCGGAAAAATTTGACCTCTGGAAACAAAGGGCAGCCCGGCTGGGCTTTTCCTGGGTTATGTCCTCGCCTTTCACCCGCAGTTCATATTTTGCCGAAACAGAAATTACTTAAACCTTCCTGTACGCTGCACGCTGTACGCTATCTTATGGGACATTCCGATTTTTTGCCTTTATATAAAATGTTTCGTATACTTTAACTGGCACAATAGAAGTTTTTTGAAACATCATGCAACCCGGACTGTTTTTCAATTGGGGGCAACATGAAATCTGTAAAACAATTAGTTTATCGAATGCGCACAGGTGCTGCGCTTATAGTGTCTATGATATTCGTGCTTGTTTTCTCCGCATTGGCTGTTTCGCTGGCGACAATTTCAAGCACCAACGTTCAGCTTGCCGATAATCAGCGTACAGTCAACTGTGCTCTTACCGCAGCTCAATCGGGGATAGATTGCGCTAAATATCTTGCCGCTACTGTCACCCTTCAGAGTACCGGTGATAATATCGTTACGAGAGCTCAGTCAGACGCCACCTGGACGGCATTCTGTACATATGTTCAGAATAAGAACCTGGCAGGCAAGACGGCATCTTTTTCACACCTTGCAACCAGCGACGGAAACCAGCTTATCATCCCTGCCATAAATTACAGCACTACTACTGTTGATTCAAACTTTACGATACGATTCTACCGCTATGACAACGACCCGAATATCATCAAGCTCGAATCAACAGGAACCGATGGCGACATACACAGGAGGATAACAGTTAATTTGGATATTCGAAAATCGGCAGACGTACTGAAATACGCCATCGCTTCAAAAAGTCGTGTGTGGATAACCGGCGACTCGACCATACATGGCAATATTTACAGTGCCTGTAAATACCAGGACATTTCCCCATTTAATATAACCAGCGATTCAACGGTCGAGGGGACTATTAATACTATTCTTACTAATATT
>JAPLMV010000055.1 GCA_026386835.1 Planctomycetota bacterium
TTCTCATGCGACCGCAGTTTGTGCCACTGTTACTCCTGACAAAGGGTATACGCCGGCGAAATAAGAATAGGCATATGTTTCATTTTCATTCTTGCTGGAATAGGTATATTGCTTCAATTCTTCTCTGTGTATAGGTATCCCGATAGCCTTGCTTAGTTTTTTAATAACTTGTTCCTGAAATTTATCCTGCAAAATCAGAATTCTTCCACTATCACTGCAAAGCCTCTGGATATTAAACAACCCTTTGACAAGTTCGGCAAATCCCCCCTTTTCAATTAAAGGAACAATAACATAAGAAAAGGTCGCGATGTCATACCTGCCTATGTTAAGGTTTATTCGCCGAAGCTGTGAGATATTATTGGGAAATGCTTTCTGTATGGTAACCGTATGGCCCTGAAAAATTCCTCCACTGTTATATCTTTTAATTCTACGAAAGTAATCCGTCAAAATATCTTGGCCTGTTCCAAGACAAATACTGGATGTATCATTCAAAACATAGTTGATTTTTACAGTCTTATTTTTTGACCACTCATCCATTTCCACAAGATTGCGAAGGATACTATCAAGCATATCTGTGATTGCTAATGAAGCAACAGATGGTCCACAACCAACATCAAGAATTTGTAACTTCCCGGATACCAATCGGCGTAAGAATTCTACCGAAGTCATATAATCAATCAAACTATTCTGAGTTTGAAAGTAATGTCGAGCGAAGAAAGTATCTAAAAAAACCCTCATACCTTCACGTGTCACAGGATATCGTGATTCATCTTCGGATACATCTTTCTTTGGTAATTTCAACATTTGACATCTTAATACCGATTCCATGGTATCACGTAACTGCCACACTCCATTGGGACATAGTTCTTCTTGTACCAAAGTTAGCAAGGTCTTTTTCATAAAGAGTCCTTTGAAAGTTTGTTTTTTCACTCCACAGCCGGCGATTTTGTTAAACTTCTTTCAAGTGCCTGCAGGCGGTATTCGTATCCAATTGCCTTGGCTGAAAGCGATTCCAGCTTCTGCTCATAATTTTTCTGTGTTTCAAGAAGTATCGTAACATCGTGCTGCAGTAAATCCAATTGACGCTGCAGATTGACCCAACTGCCCACAATCAAAGACGCCAGAAAAATCAACTGTATCAGTACCGAAAGATTTACCTGCCGATTAAAAGACCACCCTTTGCCGTTTTCCATAGCTGTCTCTATCCCTATCAACCCTGTTCGCTTATAACCCAACGTCTCTGTGCCTCATGATTCTTAGATTCGTACACTGATTCTTAAAATCCAGCCGCACACGTTCTATCCGGCAAATACATTTATTGTCCCTTCGCGTTCCCAGTAGGTCTTTGCCATCAATACCCGATTTCACCCTGTCCCCGACCCTGTAATCAAAAAATAGATACGGTGTCTCCAAATCAATCGTTGCGGTTACTTCCGACGCCACATTAAAACTTTTTCTCACCGACAGTTTCGAGACATTTGTCTTTGATATGCTGAATCGCTGGCCTGCACGCTGGCAGTTTAACTCGACTATCCTGCCCGCACCATCCTTATAAAACACAATTGCCTCCCCGACCGTTCCATGGATAAGCCGCGAAGCGAACTTGAACTTTATACCGGTCTCCTCGCAACAGTGATGCAATACCTCAAGCAGACTCATCCCTGTCGCATCAAAATTGCTGACGATCCGGTTTTCTGTCAAAGACCGCAACTGCTCTATTG
>JAPLMV010000168.1 GCA_026386835.1 Planctomycetota bacterium
TCCTTAAAGATTCCACTACCGCCGATCAATACGCAGCGAAAATTGGCGAGAATGTTGGAATATGCTTATGAAAAAAAGAAAGCTAAAGAAGCCCAAGCACAAGAATTGCTAACTGGTATTGATGCCTATCTTTCAGACCAACTTGATGTAATTTTGCCAAAAGCTGACAACCATGATGTTCATTTTTCGGTAATGTTTAGCTCTGTTACAGGAAATAGATGGGATTGTGCTTATCATAAACATTATTTTAAATTGCTTGAAGATGCATTAACGGCAGGAAAATTCAAAACACAAAATTTAGGATCACTAATAACATTTATTGAAAGTGGCTCACGTCCCAAAGGTGGTGTTGCAAATTTAACTGAAGGCGTATTTAGTATTGGTGGTGAGCATGTAACCAGAGGACTAGAAATTGATACTGATACAAATCCCAAGTATGTTTCAAAAGAATTTCACGAGCTTAATCGGAGAACCGAAACGCATATAAATGACATATTGTTAGTAAAAGACGGTGCGACAACCGGCAAGGTTGCTTACATTCGTGAACAAAAGCATGCTAATCAGAATGTAAACGAACACGTATTTATTTTAAGAGTAGGCAAGGAAATTGATACAATGTTTTTCGCCAATTATTTAGCTTCTGAACTTGGCCAAATATTTATTCGGCGAGCAATTACGGGGGCGACCGTCACGGGGCTAACTAAGCAAGCCGTAAAATCATTGAAAGTTCCGGTTCCACCAATTGATATGCAAGCATCTATTGCGAAACGCACTAAAATAATAAGAGATAACGCCAAGTTATTGATTGCAGAAGCTCAGGCTGAACTTGAGCGTGCCAAAAAAGAGGTGGAAGAAATGATTTTAGGAGGGACACTTCAGTGAGGCTAAGAGGCGTTTTAGATTTATCGCTGGATGGGTAATGGTTATTGCTTCTGCCATAATATGGGTAACTTTCTCTCTTGCTTAAAATGAATTAAAGGTGTGCCGATACATTTTTTGGGGGTATTCGTCCTATATTATCGCAAGGGGAAAATTGGAATGCGAAAGATAGAATTTTTTTTGAATTTGGAAGATTTTGTTCGGTTTTTGTTAGGGTTTTTTGAGTGGACTTGCCGATGTAGTATTCGATAAAGAAAAAGGTGGAAAAGTAAGAGCCAAAAAAAAGGAAAACCCAAATGAACAACGACCGATTCAAAAGAATAGAGCCAGTGTGCCGGTTCGGGCCAGGCGGGGAGTATATGTCTTTCTGGCCTGCAGGCTCGGCGGAATTTTCATCCAGCCAGTCCTGGCCAAACAGTTTGAGCAAGGTACTTGGCTCGATAGCAAGGATTATAAGCACAAATCTGAGCCAACAGCAGCTTTGTGCCGATGTAACAATTGAAAACATCTGCCAAAGCGCAGAAGAAAGTTCTGAACATAAGGAACGGACACACAATGCAAAGCCAAACCCAAAGCCCGACAAGTCCTCTTACACCCCGCCAAATGCAGCTATTAGGAGCAATCGCAAGTTTCAGGGCGAGCCGATGCTATTCGCCGACGATAGGGGAGCTGGCAGACGAACTAACAATAAGCCGAAGCACCACATTCGAGCATATCGGGGAACTGCTAAAAAAAGAGCTGGTTTTAACATCGCCCGGCAAAGCACGCTCTTTGAAGCTGACCTCAAAAGCCAGAAAATTGCTTAGCCGGTTTGCCGACAATAATCCCGATGTTGCGGATGAACAATCATTTGGTGTCCCGCTTGCGGGCAGAGTAGCAGCTGGTCTTCCGATAGAAGCGATAGAAAACAAGGAGTTTTTTTCGCTTAGTTCGCATTTTGAAGCCGACGAGAATACCTTTGCCCTTGAGGTGAAGGGGGACAGCATGATTGGCGACGGGATATATGACGGCGATTACGTTATCTGCCGAAAAAGTTCAGTTGCGGGCAACGGCCAGCTTGTCATAGCCATAGTAGACAACGAAAATGCGACGCTGAAAAGATTTTACAAAGAGAAGTCCTGCGTTCGATTGCAGCCTGCGAATGATGCATACGAGCCGATTTACTCGGAGAACTGCCGAATCGAGGCGGTTGTGGTGGGGCTGGTAAGGAAAATTAAAAGTTAAAAATTAAAAGTTAAAAATTGTAGTGATTAAAAGAAGAAAAACCAAAGCGGTTATGGTCGGGGCGGTAAAAATCGGCTCCGGTGCACCTGTTGTTATACAATCAATGACAAAGGTGCACACCACCGATATTGAAAAGTGTGTAAAACAAATAAATCGGCTTATCGAGGCCGGCTGTCGGTTAGTCAGAATAGCCGTTCCAACAAGGGCTGATACCGAGGCCTTTGCGAAAATCGTGCAAAAGGTAAAAATTCCGCTGATTGCCGACATACACTTCAGCCCGCAGCGTGCCATTGAAGCGATTGAAGCAGGCGCCGCCAAGATACGGCTGAATCCTGGAAACATAAAGGAACAGAGGGACATCCTGCGGATAATCGATGCTGCTGGGATGCACGGGACTGCAATTCGAATCGGCGTCAACGAGGCAAGCATAAGAAACCTCAAGGTCATGGACATCCCTTTTTCGAGACGCGTTTCTGTTATGCTCGCTGAAATGAAAAAATACGTTCGGCTTTTTGAAGGCCGGAAATTTACACAAATTGTTCTGAGCGCAAAAAGCAGCGACACATTGCGTACGATTGAAATCAACCGCCTAATTTCAGAGACCTTCGATTATCCAGTACATCTGGGTCTGACTCATGCAGGCCTGGCGGAAGATGCAATGGTGCCATCGGCTGTTTCGCTGGGTACACTTCTGGCAGAGGGTATCGGCGATACGATTCGAGTCAGTGTGGCAGGCGACCCTGTTGGCGAGGTTGAGATTGCAAAACAAATCCTGCTTTCGCTTGGATTGTGCGAACATTTGAGACCTGAACTGATAGTCTGCCCGACGTGCGGCCGGGCCGAGATTGATGTAGTTGCGCTTGCTCGCAGGGTTAAAAGGGCGATAGAGAAAATTGACAGACCGCTGCGAATTGCAGTAATGGGTTGTATTGTGAATGGGCCGGGAGAGGCAGCCGATGCGGACGTGGCGGTTTGTGCGGCGAAAAATAAAGGGTTCATTTACCGCAGGGGCAAGAAAATTGCCGTGGTGTCTGCAAAGCAGATAATTGGGGCGATGCTGAAGGAATTGAAAAATTTATAATATGTGATTGCAGAGATTAGGTTATTCGTTTAGTCGCCAGTCGTAGTTTATATATTTGACCGAGTAATTTCCCACTTCGAGAAAATCGACATCCTGTTTTGGGATAGAGCCGGTGATGAAATTCAAAACGGCACGGAGGGCTGTAGGTTGTTCTTTAAATTTTTTGTCTGTGCCGTATTTGCTGATAAAACTGTCGCCGTGCCATGTTGCATCAAATATCGCTGAGAGATAAACCACCTGACTTTGCTTGTCTATTCCTAAAGCATAGGGGCTGATTAGAAACCTCTTGACCTGGTCATCAAGCTGTTGATTGAGATTGAGGCCGGAGTAGGGCACATTTCGCAGTGGCGGGCCTGAAATGCTGGCATAAGAGACGGCAAGGAATGCACGCGGCTCGTCAAATTCTTTTATAAAGAACCGCTGTTCGATTTCAGAGAGGGTAAATTCCTCGTTCATAACGATGAACTTACAACTGTCCCATTTTGCTGTGCCGATTACATCCGAAGGCGGGATATGTCTTACGCTGTTGAGAGGCCACCAGAGGCGGTTTAGTCGCGACGATTCGATAGGGTAATTATCGACGATTATTTTGAGCATCTGCATGTTATACGCGTTAATCCAGAATGCGATTTTATCTTCTCTGTGCCAGGAGTTATATGTGTTGGGGTCGAGTGTTTGGAATTCATTGAGGGTCTGTATTAACTCCGGTTTTTTTCGTTTAAGATTTTTGTAGTCGACCATACCGGTACTGCCGACATAGGTACCGAGGATAGAAGCACATTTATCGTGGCAGAAAAGTTTAGAAAGGTTTGTGCTTATATTCGGCTCAGAGTTATCATCGAGTGCGGCATTTGGTTCGATGGTGCCGGATGGAACTTTATTGGGTGTGTTTGGTTCGGAAGGTTTTGCTGGTGGCATATTCGGTTCGGCAAGTTGAGGTTTTATATCTTTAGGCTGAGCGGCATTTGGTTCTGTGTTACCCTGTTTTACTTTTTTTGGTTTGGCCTTATAAGCGTTTGCCTGTGCGGCTGCCTGCCCCTTATAGGCTTGTTTTACAGGTTTGAGTTTTTTCGACGGGCAGCCTGTAATAAAAAGCAGGATGGCTATAGTAATTACAAAAACAGCAACATTTTTAATCATTTTTTAATTTCCGTTAAATAATCAACTTTCTGCAGCCAAGACAGCATAATCTTATATCGGCGTACGATAAATGCAAGAGTTTGTTTAATTGTCTATATCGTATTTTTGCAGGGAAATTTTAACTGTTGACTGTCAAAGAACATGTGTTTTTTTAACCTTTCAGGACGGCCATGGGTGCCAGTCTTGCGACGGGTTTTGCCCAGCCGCACAGGGTAACGATTCGGACGACCTCGTCGAGGTCTTTGTAGGCACCGGGGGCTTCTTGTTTTA
>JAPLMV010000182.1 GCA_026386835.1 Planctomycetota bacterium
GAACGCATCGAGGGCTGGAAATTCAGATGGGTACATATAACCCATACCTGTTGAATATGCAGTGAAGCTGTCCAAATCCGTGGCGTTGTCATAATACCATTTCATAACGTGTGGCCCGTACTTCACCATAGATGGTGGTATTCCCCAGCCCATAGGAAATGTCCCTCTATGAGCACTGCCGAACCAGTCTGCATCTGTGGCATATTGAGAATAGTTAAACATAAGCCTTACATTACCGCCATCGCTTAATAAAAATGCTACGTAGTGAACATTATCTTCTGGAGTATATTGTTTGCCTCTGATTTTCTGCTTGATTTCAATAGCAGGTTCAAATGTGCTCATTCCGGCATGCGTGGAAAGATTCCATAGCAATCCTGAAGACGAAGTATACAGACTTTTCTGCGAGTGATACTGGACAGTTCCCAGCTCCCCACCAGCTGAAGGATCCGTCCAGCCAAAACACGGACTATTGTCGATAATCGAATCATAGACGCTGCTCGTGAAAGAATAATCACTGCTGTATATAGTCATGGCCTTGATTGCCGGACCCCAGTCGCGCAAGGGTATACTGGTCGAGTCATGACAGATAATGGCATTATCAATGAACATGTCTCGGTAATTGTTGACAACCCACTGGTCGTTTAGTCCGCGAACATCGAGGAGCTTGCTGAATCCCAATGCCTGGACCGTACTCTCCAGCGGTACATCCACAGCGACTGCCTTGAACGGACCGGCCATCGCTCCGCTGAGCTTAGACCAGAAACGGACACAGTAAAGAGATGCTCAGGCGCCTGCAAACCAAAATCAAGACTGTAATCACAGGTTGTAAAACTCCAAATATTTCCTCTCCAGACATTAGGATTATTGACTTCATCAATACGCCAATAGTGAGTCTGATCTGCTGTTAGAATGCCAGGATCATAGCTATTGGAATCCTGATTGCCTACAGCACGTTTTTGCCAATCATTTGCAACTATAGCAAAGTCGACGAAATCTACATCATTATCATCATTCAAATCTGCTGAAATCCCGCCGTTTGGATCTGTCAGCCATTGCTGATGTATATAATAAATATCAAACCAGTTAACCTGTCTGCTTTTGTCTATATCACCAGTTGGACAATTGACCTCTCCTTCATTGACATCATTAAAATCGGCACTGAAATAAACATCATGGGTTGAGGCAAATAATCCTGGTTTCCAAGTAAGCACTGTATTATTTGGGTCAACACCTTCACCGAAATCAACTGGCCGCGGCTCCTTTGCAATTGCTGGGTTCTTTGGTGTTATAGTAAAGTTCCAGATGTCCCCTTTCCATACGTTGGGCTCATTAACCTCATCGACCCGCCAGTAATACTTCTGACCTATATCAAGGAGACCAGGCTGATAACTATTGACATCGACGTTGTTGTAATCGACATTCGGGTGGCTGGTGCTGTTTGCATCATTGACGTCATTGTAGTCGGTTCCCAAGTACACCTCGTGCAAAACTATACCCTCACCAGGAGTCCAGCTTAAGGTGGGTGTCCGATCCACGAAAGTTTTTCCTTTGCTCGGGCTGGGGTTCGTCGCAACAAGATTAGGGTTGTAAACACTCGTATCATAAGTGGTTGTTATATTGTACTTGACCGTAAGATACGCACCGACAAGGTTATGCTCTGATTCGCTCAGCACATGGTTGTAGATGAGAATCTCGGCTATATCACCGGTCATAAATTCCCCACCTCCGAGCAAACTACCTATATAAAGGTTTGAGATAGGCCCCCAGTTGTTGCTGAATGTGTAAGTGTCATGGAGTGTTCCGTTTCGATAGGTATTGACTCCATTTGCCGGGCCGGTATCCATTATCAGCGCCCCGATATTCCATTGACCTGTTACCAGTCCGGTTGCAGGCCCGGCTGGGTAACCATTTTCCTTCTGGATAACCAACCCGCCCCAGTGATACACCAGCCAGGACGTATACTGCCATCTTACAAGGGACTGATAACTGGTTCCCTTGGTTACAACAAATATGCTCATATCCATCGTGGTCGATAGCGGAGACAAAAACGAATCGTCTCCATCCAGCCTAACTACCGGCTTACCGTTTATCACGCCGGTATGGTAACTCGGATCACCAATGGCCGTGGCGCTGTTGCCGCTGCCAGAAATGTCCGCCCAGGTCGTGACAGTATCACCGTTGTTAAGACCTGTTATGGCGTTCGCATCGAGATGGAGCACCAGCCCGCTGGTAACCGGTGCCGCCGCCTGCACTGCGGTGTTTAGCTCCAATAGCAAAACCAGAGAAATCAGAAGTGCCAGCTTTTTACGCATAGCGCTCCTCCTGTTGAGTTGTATTAAGCACAATATCAATTCACTGTAACCGTTCACGGGTATTTCAGAAGTATTGGGCAATGCACCCAAGACCAAATACCCGCTTCTTAATTTCCTGCTTTATATCATAACATATTCAAGGTTTTAATTCAACTGCAAAATACCTGTCTTTTTCAAGCGGAGGCCTGCATTCGCCCGATAATAGCCATAGTAAATGGTATGAGGACAAAAATTGACTTCGACGAGATCAGCCAAGCTGAAAAATCTACCAAACTTGACATGTACCCATTGAGTAAGAGTGCGTTGGATTTGGATTCTACAGGTTATATTCCTTTATCTTTCGGTAAAGGGTTCTCTCTCCTATACCGAGGATTTTGGCGGCCTGTTCGCGGTTATTCTGCGTTTTAGCCAGTGTATCAATTATCGCCTGCTTCTCCAGTTCGCCGAGTGATACGCCGGCCAAATCGGTTTTTTCCCCAGCGGCGGCAAGCTGTCTTGGCCGATGTACCTCAGGCGGTATATCCTGTATATCGAGTATCCGCCTTTCGCACATTACGACCATTGTCCTGACGCAATTTCTAAGCTGCCTGATATTGCCCGGCCAGTCAAAGCCGTTAAGTATCGTCTGCGCCGCATCGGTAATACCTGTAACCTGCGAACCAGTTTTGCTGGCCGCCTCTTTGATGAAATAGGCAGTAAGAATTGGTATATCCTCAGCTCTTTCGCGAAGAGCAGGCAGCGTAATACTCACACCCTTGATTCTAAAGTATAAATCCTGCCTGAATTTTTTTTCCTCAATCAGTTTTGTCAGGTCGTGATTTGTCGCACTTATAATACGGACATCCACAAAAATCGGTTTATTTGCCCCGACCGGTACGACGACGCCGTCCTCAATAACTCGCAGGAGCTTGGCCTGCATATTGAGAGGCATATCGCCTATTTCATCGAGAAGAAGAGTTCCTTTATCGGCTATCTCGAAAAGTCCCTTTCGGTCGCCTGCTGCACCGGTAAAGGCGCCCTTGATGTGCCCGAACAATTCGCTTTCGAGCAGCGTTTCCGTCAGGCCGGCACAATTTATCGGCCTAAAGGGCATGTCCCTGCGTTTTGAATTCCAGTGAATGGCCCGTGCCAAAAGTTCCTTTCCCGAACCTGAGGGGCCTTCAATCAGCACTGCTATATCCGTTGGCGCAACCCTTCGGACAACCGCAAATATGCCGTCCATTACGGCACTTTTGCCCCGAACGCCGTCATAGTCGAAGTATTCCTTATCAGTTTTGTCGCTTTTTGTTTTTCTATTGTTTGCAGCCGATACCTTTCGGCCCGCCTGCTCGGCAATGATGCGGAGCTGGTCGATATCTATTGGCTTGACAAGATAATCATAAGCTCCCTGCCTTATCGCTTCTTTGCAGGTATCGATGCTCGCATAGGCGGTCATAAGTATGACCTCTGTATCGGGGTTGTGTTTTTTTGCCTCTTCAAGAACCGTCAAGCCGTCAATATCACCGCCGAGCTTGAGGTCGGTAATAACAATATCGACCTGCTCATTGCGGAGAATCTCCAGGGCGTCTTTGCCGCTGTAAACCGCTATTGCCTTTTCGCAGAATTTCTCAAGCGCCTCGACGATTCCATCGGCGTGATTTCTTTCATCATCCACAACTAAAATTACGGTGTCCCTGCTCATAATCGTTTGTCCGCTTAATCAACTTCGTTTTCCGGCCTCTGCAAGCGGCAATTGTATCGTAAAGGCCGTTCCTTTTCCAGTCTCGCTGGCCACAGTTATTGTGCCGTTATGTGCCTCGATAATCCTTTTGGCCGTTGCCAGCCCGAGCCCGCATCCCTGCGGTCTGGACGAATGATATGCCTCGAAAATGTGCGGCAATTTCTCCGCCGCGATGCCGCTGCCGGTATCGCTGATTTGAATCTGGGCATAATCTTTCGCCGTAAGGCGTCCTGCGGATTGCCTGGCCGTTCTTATCATTAATTCGCCGTCCCTGTTCATCGCCTGCTGAGCGTTGATAAAAAGATTGAGTATTACCTGTTTTAGCATATTTGCATCGGCTTTGCAAATCAATGGCTCGGCGTACAGTCTGTGGCGGATGGTTATTGAATGGCTGCGGCATTGCGGGGAATAAAAATCAATCATATCGCTGACAATGTCGTTGATGTTGACGTTTGCCGGCTGAAGCTCGGTCCGTGAAGCATACCTCAGGAAGCCGTCAAGAATCTGTTCGAGCCGCTCGGCTTCTTTCTGGACAATCGCTATTTTCCTGGACGCTCTGGGCAGTCTCTGGTCGCCGACCTGCCCCGCCGTACCAAAATTGGAATCTTTGATATCCTCGCTTATAAGCTGGAGATTAACCTTGATTGTTGACAGCGGGTTTTTTATCTCGTGGGCAAGCTCGCCGGTAAGTTTCCCCAGTTCTTCAATTTCGTTGAGGTACTTTTGATGCCGCTGCCTGATTCTGGCGAGCTTTTTATAGAACACTAATGCGGCTGGAGTCACAACCGCCAGGGCAAGTACAAAACCAGCTGCAAACTGCCACATTTGTTTTACCTCCTAATCCAATAGCGCAGATTAGGTCCACAATAAATTAAAAATTAAAAGGTTAAAGCTAAAAATTGCGGAAATAAGATAATCTTAATTCGACAATTTTTAATTTTTAGTTTTTAATTTTTAACTTCTTTTGTCGCCTGGTTTTGTTTTTCTGATACACCCATTTCCGCAAGAGCGGCCTTACGTGAAAGTTTTATTCTGCCTTGTTCGTCGATAGCGATTAATTTCACGGGTATCACGTCACCGACTTTGCAGACTTCATCGACATTCTTGACGTAACCATCGCTAAGCTCGCTGATATGACAGAGTCCCTCAACGCCGGGCGTAATCTCGACAAATGCTCCGAAGTCTTTTGTGGCCACCACTTTTGCCTTCTGGTAGAGCTTGCCAATCTGCGGGGGCTGGGTCATTCCTTCGATGATTTCCTTTGCCTTGAGGTGGCTATCGCCGCCAACACAGCTTATGTAAACGGTGCCATCCTCTTCGATCTCGATGGTTGTGCCGGTCTCTTCCTGCAGACCTTTGATAGTTTTTCCGCCCGGCCCGATTAGCTTGCCGATAAATTCAGGGTCGATTGCGATGCTTATGAGCTTCGGTGCGTATTTGCTCAATTCGGCCCTGGGCTGACTGATGGTCTTGTTCATAATATCTAAAATCTCAAGCCGGGCTGTCTTTGCCCTGTTTAACGCCTCGACCATAATATTATGCGCCAGACCCTCAACCTTTATATCTAATTGTATGCCGGTAATCCCGTTAACCGTTCCTGCGACCTTGAAATCCATATCGCCGAAATGGTCTTCCTCACCGAGGATGTCGGTCAAAAGTTCGTATTTGCCCTTGCCGTCGCTGACCATACCGATTGATATTCCTGCGACCGGTTTTTTAATCGGTACACCGGCATCCATAAGGGCAAGTGTTCCGCCGCAAACCGAGGCCATCGAGCTTGAGCCGTTCGACTCGGTGATATCCGAGACAATGCGGATTGTGTATGCACAATTGTCCTCTGCCGGCCTTACCTGTTCCAAAGCGCGTTCTGCAAGAGCGCCATGACCAATTTCTCTTCGGCCTGGGCCTCGAACAGGCCTTACTTCACCAACCGAAAACGGTGGGAAATTATAATGCAGCGTGAAGTTCTGCGCGTATTCCTCAAGCAGGCCGTCTATAATCTGAGCGTCTCTGATTGTGCCCAGTGTAACCGTAACAAGCGACTGCGTCTCACCGCGGGTAAATAACGCCGAGCCGTGAGTTCTGGGCAGGACGCCCACCTCGCAGTCAATCGGACGAACCTGCTGATAATTTCTGCCGTCAGGTCTCTTGCCTTCGAGAAGAAGTTTGCGGACAACTTCCTCCTCTATATCCAGCAGAAGCCGCTTGATTATTGCCTTGTCGCATTTGGGCTCTGAGCCATCCTTAGGCTCGGCATATTCAGCTATAATCCCGTCAAGCAGTTCCCTTACAGCGGTGTTACGCTCTTTCTTATTCGCTATCTGCTTGAGTTCGTATAATTTACCCGATATCTGCGATTTGATTTGCGAGTGAATCTTTTCGTCTGTTTCAACCAGTACAAATTCCTTGTCAACGCCGACCTTTTCCGCAAGCTCATCAATCATCCCGCAGACTTCGACTATGGTTTTATGTGCTGTTGCAACGGCATCGGCTATCACGTCTTCAGCCAATTCCTTTGCACTGACTTCAATCATATTGATGGCGTCTTTTTTGCCGCCGACAAGCATATTCAGGTCGCCTTCCTCAAGCTGCGTATGCGTGGGGTTAACAACAAACTGTCCGTTTACCCTGCCTATCCTGCACGCGGCGGTAGGGCCGATGAAGGGAATCTTGCTTATCGTAAGTGCGGCACTTGCCCCAATCATCGCAAGTATATCAGGGTCGTTTTCATTGTCGGCGCTCAAAACAGAGGCTATAACCTGCACTTCCTGGAAGAACCCTTTTGGAAACAGCGGACGAATGGGCCTGTCTATCATTCTTGCTGTCAGGATTTCTTTTGTGCTCGGTCTTCCCTCACGTTTAATGAATCCGCCCGGGAATTTGCCCGCGGCGCTGTGTTTTTCGCGATAGTCGACACTGAGCGGGAAGAAGTCGAATTCATCTTTGCCGACCCTGGCAGGCCCCATCACCGCAGCAACAAGAACCATCGTATCGCCATAGCTGACGACGACCGCTCCGTCGGCCTGTTTCGCAATTTTACCTGTTTCTATTGATAATACCTTGTCCCCGATTTGTCTTTGGACTTTAGTTACGTCAAACATATCTTTTCCTCAATCAATTTTCAATTCCCAATTTCCAACATAAAATAAGGTTAAACAATTCCCAATTGGAAATCAAAAATCGGAAATCGTAAATGGATTTATTTTCTCAGGCCGAGGCGGGAAATAAGTTCCTGATAGCGCTTTACATCCTTTTGGCCTATGTATTTCAATAGCGATGACCTTGTGGCTACCATTTTCAACAGGCCGCGTCTTGATGAATGGTCTTTTTTGTGGCTTTTGAAATGCTCGGTGAGTTCGTTAATTCTTGTTGTCAATATCGCAATCTGGACCTCCGGCGAACCGGTGTCTCCCGGCCTGATCTTGAAATCGGCGACAATCTTTGTTTTCTTTTCCGCTGTCAACATTTTTTGCGTAAGTCCTTTCCTAAACTGGTTATACGACGCATCTACCCTGAGATGCACAGACGCTTCTCAAGCTAATGACCCTGCATTATAATAGGTTATCAGTGTATTTGCAAATCTTTTCTCTTAAAATGTTTGCAGAAAAATCCGCCCTGTTGAGGGCTTTTTAACCGCAAAAGTATAAAGACCTGCCGATTTTAGTCCGAATAATATGCTATGCTCGAAAGTAATGTTTTTGCAAAAAATAGTCAGGTTTTGGTCACCACGGGCCAGATAGCAAACTGCGTCCGTAAAATGGCAGGCCAAATCGAAGCCGCATATAAAAACAGCCAAAATGTTCTGGCAATAGTCCTGATGACAGGCGCCAAATGGTTTGCGGACGACCTCTTCAGGGAAATGCAAAGCGGCAAATTCGAAATCGAATATGTCAAAATCGACAGCTATCACGGCAAGACAAAATCGTCAGGCCAGGTCAAATTCCAAAATCAAATCCGTTCACAAGTCGCCGACAGGGATGTCCTTATCATCGACGACCTTTATGATACAGGCCTTACCTTAAAAAAAGTCACAGAGGAAATCACGCAGCAAGGCGGCAGAGTAAGAACCTGCGTATTCTTAGAAAAGGACATTGAACATTTGGAAGATGTCGATATTGATTTCCTCGGATTGAAAGTGCCCAACTGCTTTTTGATTGGCTATGGCCTTGACTATCAGGGCCAATTCCGAGAACTGCCCTTCATCACAACTCTTAACCAGGAACAATTATAAAACTCCACGGCTGCGCCCGCGGGGTCAAAAAATTGTCTTCATTCCGCAATTTCGCATTTTTGATTTTCTTCTTACCTTTCCCACTCTTCCCCCAATCTCAAATCGCTTCGCACCCACTTTCTCACCTGCTCAACTGCTTGTCGCGGCGGAGTTAAAACGAAGCCGGATTCGACTGCTCAAATTTCTCGCGCAGGCGGGGTTTCTTCTCTTACGGTCTTATTACGCAAGTTGCCCGCCTGATATGTATTTCATTTTAGAATTCTGGCCCTGCTGAGTGGCCAATATACTTTTACAACTTTGCCGATAATCGCATCTCTGGGTACCGGGCCAAAATATTTGCTGTCAAAGCTGTTATCTATGTTATCCCCCATGACAAAAAATTTCCCTTCGGGTATACAATAAGTTAACAAGCCCTTATGCTGAGTAGTTCTTGTACCGGAGTAATTTGATATGTCAGGATAGTATGGTCTAATTCTGCCGTTAACTTTCACTATCCCATCATTAACCTCAATGATGTCGCCCCATCTACTGTAGTGCGTCATAAATAGCTTGACTTATAAATTAGGGGTGGATTATAATGTTCTGCATGAAAATAGCAGAACCAATACTATTGTCCCTCGAAGAACGCACGAAATTGGATATGTGGGCGTCAGCACGGAGCGTGCC